>CAYFHZ010000244.1:0-5423 GCA_964342535.1 uncultured Bacteriovoracaceae bacterium
AAGCCCCCAAATTGGAGGCTTTTTTTGTAACTATATAATTTTATGTTGATGTTAAAGTTTTTCGTCTGTTTTACCTGTATAGATCTGTCTAGGCCTTGTAATTCTCATTCCATCAGCTTCTAACATTTCTTTCCACTGTGCCATCCAACCTGGTTGTCTACCTAGTGCAAACATAACCGTAAACATATTTGTAGGGATACCTAAAGCTTTATAAATAATTCCAGAATAGAAGTCTACATTTGGAAATAATTTTCTTTTTGCAAAATACTCATCACTTAAAGCTGTTTTTTCCAAGCCTTTAGCTATTTCAAGAAGAGGATCTTCTACATCTAGTTTATCTAAGATAACATCACAATAACCTTTAATTACTTTAGCTCTAGGATCAAAGTTCTTATAAACTCTATGTCCAAACCCCATAAGTCTAAATGGATCTTCTTTATCTTTTGCTTTAAGAATAAACTTCTCATATCCACCACCATCTGCTTGAATAGCACTTAACATTTCAAGTACTGCTTGGTTCGCTCCACCATGAAGAGGACCCCAAAGAGCATCAACTCCCGCAGAAACAGAAGCAAAAATATTTGCTTTAGATGAACCAACGACTCTTACCGTTGATGCTGAACAGTTTTGTTCATGATCAGCGTGAAGAATAAGAAGAACGTCTAGAGACTTAGCAACTTCTTCATTTGGCTTAGTACCTGTCATCATATATAGAAAATCAGAAGTGTAATCTAGTGTAGTATCAGGCTCAACAAAGTCTTTACCTTGGCCATGTCTATAAACAGCTGCTGCAATAGTTTTTAATTGTCCGAGCATCAAAGGAAAAGCTTCATCTTTTTGAGCATCAGTTAAATCTTGATCTAAAAGATGTGGGTAATGACCAGATAAGGCCACCAGGGCCGCAGATGTAATTCCCATTGGATGTGCATCTTTAGGAAAAGACTTAATAAGAGTTTTTATCCCATCAGGAATTGAACTATTTTTCTTAATTTGATCTTTAAGTGTATTAAGTTCAGCTTCAGAAGGTAATTTATCTTTATAAAGTAAGTATGAAACTTCTAAAAATGATGATTTCTCACAAAGGTTTTCAATTGTATAACCTCTATGCTTAAGAATACCTTTTTCACCATCAATAAAAGTAATATTAGAAATACAAGCACCTGTATTACCTAACCCATTATCATACGTGATATAACCTGTTTGTGCTCTTAAAGCAGAGATATCTAATGCTCTCTCTCCTTCAGTTCCTTCAATAACTGGTAATTCAATTGTACTCTCATCAAGATTTAATTTTGCCGACTTGGACATAAAGTCTCCTTTATCTATTTATTAGGAAAAAATTATTTTTAATCACATCGGAATCTATCATAAGCTACTTTAGTAAAAAACTCAGATAAATTCGCAATTTTGATTTTATGTATAAGAAATGACAAAGATCATTTCTCAAGCTATTGATTTATTTACAAATATTTACCATATTTGCCTAAGCTTGCAAATTATTTTTGGGCGATAATAAAGACGACATTTTGGTCTTTTCCAGGCCTATGACTTTCTAAAACTTTAAATCCTGCTTCTTCTAATCTTGACTCCAGAGTCTTAGCACTAAAAAAATTGATATGCGGTATAAAACCAAATTGGGATAAGAGTTTTTGGGTATAATTTGGAGATTTATTATCCATAAAACAACTGGTACTCGTAATTAAGTAACCTCCATCTTCAAGGAGTGAATAACACCTATTCAAATTTTTAGACAAACTTCTGCTTAGATGCAAAAAATTTAAGGCCAAAATCACATTGAATTTTTTAGAAAAGGCATATTTTTGAAAACTTCCAACTTCAAAACTTAAGTTGGTTAGTACGCTCTCTCGAAGTCTCTCATATGATATTTCAACCATTTTTTTTGAATAATCTAAACCCAAATAAGATTGAACATATGGAGCATGTATAAAAGCTGTTGCTCCAGACCCTGAACCAATCTCTAAGACAGAGTCTGTTGATTTTAAATACTGTTGCGTTAAGTCAATTTTAAATTGATAGGCATCGATATCTGATATTGGTGTTTTTGCATACTTTCGAGCAATTAGATTCCAAAATAAATGTGCCGTTCGAGAACTCATCTGGGCAATATATGCATTAGATACACTGAGGTCAAGCCCTACAGGAATTTTACTGTTTTTTAAAAAGAGACACTAAATTTCGATTCATAATTAATCAATAAAAATGTCATCTGTAACACGGTCATATTGAAGCGAAATTCTGCTATCTTCTCCAGAAAGATTCGTTTTAAAGTCACATAAAATAATGTCTTCAAGAACTTCAATACATGAATAATTAGCAGATATTTCGTTTATATTTTCATAATTTTTTGCCAGGAAGTGATCATCTATAGCAAGTCCAATCCATGAAAACTCAGAATCACTCAGAACCGATTCATCTCCAATATATGTCAACTGAACCATGGGTTTTTCATTTGCAACAACTGACTGTTGGCCAATAATAATAAGTAATGCAACTAGAATTGATTTCATATTGTCTCCTAAAACGATCTCATACAATAGGTTACTCAAGAATGCAATTGGCCAAGAAGATATTTCAAATAATCTGACGCAGGAATACTATATTTTTAATGTAAAATTAGTTAGATAACTATTATGAAGTATTCTAGCAAAGTCATTAAAGGCAAAATTCTTAAAAGATATAAAAGGTTTTTATCTGATATCGAGATTGATAACGAAGTTATCTGTGCTCACGTCCCTAACACTGGTAGTATGAAGACATGTTGGGAGCCTGGATGGGATGCATATCTCACTTATCACGATGACCCTAAACGAAAACTAAAATACACTCTTGAACTTCTGCATAACGGGGAATCCTTTATTAATATCAACACCTCAGCTACTAATAAAATCGTAAAGGAAGCTTTGGAAAATAATGTTATCAAAGAACTTCCACATTACTCGTTCATAAAACCTGAATGTAAAATACTCGATTCTAGGCTAGACTTTTATCTCTCTGATGAGAATAGTGAAACTTATCTTGAAGTAAAGAATGTTACTTTGAAAGGTGATAATGGTACTGCTCTTTTCCCAGATTCTGTATCAACAAGGGGCCAAAAACACTTACGAGATCTTATAAAAATAAAAGAAATGGGAAAAAATGCTGTTATGCTTTATGTCGTTAATCGTTCTGATGTAGAAAAATTTAGTCCTGCAGAGTCGATTGATCCTGAGTACGCAAAGTTATTAAAAGAAGCGAGTTCAAAGGGTGTGCTGATCCTTGCGTATCAAACTCTATTGAATACAGAAGAAACCACTCTATCTCACTTTCTACCGGTAATTTTATGAGCCTTATTGATTTTATCGAAAAAGATGCAGAACTTTCACAAGCAGCTGAAATTATCTTTTTCGCTGGTAGCTTTAATCCTTGGCATGATGGTCACACCAGCTGTCTCAAGTTACTAAAATCGAATGCCCCGATAATTGTTATTCCTGATCATAATCCATATAAAGAATTGAGAAGAGAAAATCATCAAGAGCTCGATAGAATTGCAAGTCATTTAGAAAGTATAAAAAAGCATACTTTTTTATTTGATCATTTCTATAAGCAATATGAAAAAAACCCATCATATGTATGGCTTGAAAAACTCAGAGTAAAATATCCCAAAAAAATATTTTCACTTCTTGTGGGCTTTGACACATTTATGAGTATAGATCGCTGGATACACTCTGAAATTGTCTTTGCATCACTTAATAAAATATACATTGCTTCAAGAAATGATGACCCAACTGCAAGGTTAAAACAAGAAAAGAACCTTTATCAATTGGCCCAACACTTAACATTAAAATTTATAGGCAATCATGATTTTGAACATCTCTCTAGCACAGAAATTAGAAAACAATGGCCCCAGTAAGGGCCATATATTTACAATATTCTTATTGCAGCAGGTGCCGATAAAGCTTGAAAAGAAGACTTTAAGGAATCATAAGTTACTTCTTCCGTAATTACTTTAATCATAAACTCTTTACCAACTAGACCAAAAAGCATTTCTAGTGCTGAAACAAGCTCAGGTTCAACTTCTGGATCTTTTTTTATGAATTCCATATCAATATTATTAAGTATCATCATCAAAGCAGTATTTCTGTACTCTTTTGAAAAAGAGTAAAAGAAGTCTAAAAGCTCTTTTTTCTCAGCTAACTTATATGCAAGATCATTGTATTCATATATTCCATATTTAAATGTAGGTTTACCACTAGCATCATTAAAAATGACTTGTTTACTAAAATTATAATCATCTAAATTTAATGTGGAACTCACATTTGTTTGCTCAACTTGAGATAAAGCTGCCAAGGAAAAGAAAAATGTAAGTACAAAATATTTCATGCTTAAAAACATCCCAACAATAATCAAAATTCCATTTTTTGATAATTAGCGAGGCATTATGCAATAACCGTGACAAGTCTCAATATTCCTAGTAATATTTATATGTTGCAAAACGTTAAGGAGTTGGATTTGGGTGAGATAACTTTAAAAAAAATGGTAAATAATCAAAATAAATGGACTATAATAGCATTTGCTAGCTTGATTTTTGGTATTTTATACAAGCTTAGTGGGGCCATTTCATATAAAAATGGTGTCATTCTCACTTTATTGGACTTTGAAGAGAAAATTCCCCTTATACCAAGTACAATATGGATCTATATTGTTTTATACCCAATTTATCTGATTTGGAGCTTAACAACTTTCAAAGACGAAAATAATATGAATAAACTACTTTACTCATTTTTATTACTCACTCTTATTTCTTGTGCTATTTTTATAAGTTTTCCACTTAATTATCCTCGTGAGTATTATCCCCTACTTTTTAGTGAAACAATCTCACATAAGCTTCTTCAATACGTGCGATTAATAGATAAACCGAGTAATTGTTTTCCAAGTCTTCATGTTGGGCTATGTTTTCTTTTTGCATTTATCCACAAAAATGAATCTAAAAAAAGATATGTTATTTCTTTACTTATATCTTTTAGTATTGCGATTTCAACTCTGACGACCAAACAACACTATTTTTACGACTTAGTTGGAGGTTTTATTCTTTCTTTTACTATTGTTACTCTTATGAATAAAGTTAGCTTCGCCGAATCAATTTCTTTAGATAATTTTTATAGAGAGTAGATCGCAAGTAAATGGTTAAACACACTATGAAGTGAAAGACTCCCAAGATAATATAAATTTCTGAAGACTTCATATTCAGTGAAAATAGATACATCAGTCCAATCGCAGATGACACCATAAAAAGAGAGTTGTAAATATTAAGGCCGGCAATAACTCTTGATCGAATTTCTTGAGAAGATTCACGTTGTAAGAAAGTATATAATGGTACAGTAAAAAAACCGCCCAAAATACTAATAAAAAGAAAATCAAAAAGA
>CAYFHZ010000245.1:0-5416 GCA_964342535.1 uncultured Bacteriovoracaceae bacterium
AACATCGCAGTTGTTGCTACTTTATATTTCCATAAGAACCTTAAAACTTGTAAATCTCTTTTATTATTTCTATTCATATTAATTCTCTTCAATAGGGTTGTAAGCCACTTCTTTTTCAATATAATGATTTGAAAGAAGCAGCTTTGCCTGATCCTCAGTTAAGTTTGGAGTCTGAATTTGAATTGTGTCCTTGGAAGATTGCCAAATGGCACGACCCTTAACATTAGGGATTTCTGCGGCCATTTTGGAATCAAGAATAGTGTTACTTGTAGCAATATTAGCAACTCTAAAACATACTTTACCAGTTAGGTTAGCCTTCATTTGTGGATCAACGGCATATCTATCTGGTCTTTGGGTTGCAATAACTACGTGAATACCAACCGCACGGCCTTGAGCTGCAATTTTACTTGCAGCTCTTCTTGATTTCACAACATCATCAGCACTGGCAATTCCCGTCATAAATAAGTCGAATGCTTCGTCTATAACAATGATATGTCTATTAAGGTTTATTTTAGAATTTATTCCACTTGGATATTTTCTATCTTCTGGTTTGATATTCAGGAAAGTATCAATGTCTTTGCATTTATTGTGAAGAAATAATTTACTTCTTTGCTCAATTGCAGTTGTTGATAACCTTTCTAAAATTTTTATGGCCGAAAGCACATCTGACTTTACACTAACCCTTGGAAGATTATGAAAAATCTGAAATTCTAAACCTTGCTTTAGATCGACTAGTTCAAAAGTGTAAGACTTATTCTTTAAATATATTGATGTAATGAACTGCCTTAGAAATGTAGATTTCCCCATACCAGTTTGGCCAGCTACAAGTAGATGAGGGATATCTGAAAGATCACCTTCGATTATCTGAGAACGACTTTTTCCTACCATAAAAGACTTTTCTGGAAGATCGAATGATTTCACGGAAAAATTATCTTCAAGTTCTTCATATGAATAAATAATATCTACAATTCCTTTTGATCTCTCCGCTTTAATATCATCAATATGAACTCTTAAGGATTCTTGTATTGCATCTTTTTGTCCCTGAATTTGTTTTAGAGTCTGTCCCTTGAGCTTTATTGTTAACTTTCTAGAGTCTTTATCAAGTGCTTCATCTCCAACATAGGCAGGAAGCCTATTAAGTGCCGATTTTAGACCTGCTTCTGCAAATACTTTTGTAAGCTTTCTTTTTACCTTTATCCTTAACCCTGTCTGGTAAACTCCCCATATATAAAATGGAAAAATCATTAATAATAATTTATAGATAAACCACACCCAGCTTTTAGGATAAAGAATCTCTAGTCCAATTTTTTTGATAAGGTAAAAGTCAAAGCGAAAGAATACTAGAGCAATGAATATGAGTATTGTTCCAAGGCATGCTTCAATTGGTATGCGTTTAGTTTTAATCCCCTGAAAAACTTCAATCATTGGCTGAAGGACCAGAAGTTTTAGATTCTTAATAAGTTTATCAATATCAATTTCTTGTGATTTGTTTTTTTTATCTGCTTGCATCATTGAACTTCTCCAAAAACTACAACAATCTCAGTTCCTCTAGGCACTTCTATAATGGTTTGCTTGTTTTTTAATTCTTCTAACTCTTGCTCTGCAATTCCTAGTGTGGCACTTGAGGCACCGTTTAAAAGCGCATTTTTGAGATTCGGTTTGACGACGGCGACACCTCCCATATTTTCTGCTTGCTGCATAGTTTGTAATGCCCCTGCTACACCCAATCCAGCACCAGCTAAAATCTTTTTTGATGTCCTACCTATAACAGAACCTTTTAACCCAAGGATTTGATCGCTAGAGTCATAAGCATTTGCCTTAATTTTGTGAGACTTACCATCTGAGTCTACATATTTAACAAAAGTAACGATTAGACGTTCTTCGGTAGAAGTACCTTGCCCCCAAAGAGTTGAACCCTCTTTAATGTAAATCTCCCCATTAAGTTCAACATCTTCAAGTAACTTGGCCTTTACAGGGCCATTAGTTGCACCTGTAAGAAGTTTTGCAGTTGCTGATAAGCCTAGTGGAATTGAACTTTCAAGATTTCTTGAAACGATCTTTAGAGGCTCAATTTTGTATTGTTTCTTTGTAGCCTTCTTCTTTTCGTTGTCTTTGATATCTGAGTAACTTTCTACAACTATTTCTTCGTTATAAGATGATATAGAACTTGGAGTATCAATTGATGTGTCCTGTTCTCTCGTTTTTGGAGCTGGTGCAAACAAAAATACAATAACGATAATAACGGAAGAGCCAATAAATAAACCTTTTAATAAATCTGACTTGATTCTAAGTTTATTACCTTCACGACGATAGAAGACTCCCTGTGCCCATCTTTTTTGAAGACCATCATCCTTTTCAACTTTTACTTCAGCTTGCTCATTTAACATACTTCACCTCAATGAGCTTTTCTTTTGGATACTTCACAACCACAATGTCATCAGCTCTTTGATTTGTCGTAATGAGTTTAAAAGCACACCTTTTCTTACCAAGATAAACGAATAGGTTGGCCTTTGCTCCAAGTCTTAGTGATTTTATACCAATATCTTTTCCAATATATTGAAAATCAAATGAGTTCTTACCAGCTAAAGAGTGTTTGGCCTTTTCTGGAAACTCCATAATCATAGCGTCACCTAGGGGGACTCTGATGGTTGCAGTATACTTTTGTGGACAAGTTATATATCTAGCCTTTGCAAAAGCATTGCTCGTTAAAAGAGTTCCAAAAATAGTCATCATGATTACTTTACTTATTGTCATTTTGACCTCTTTTTTGTTTTTTATCCTCTTTGATCTCTTCTGTTTTTGTCAGAATTAGGCCATAAGGATTAGTGGCAGTTCTTTTCTTTGACTGAACAATTGCTTTAAGCTTGATTGGTAGTGTTGAGCGAATTTCTTTAATAGAGTAGAGTCGATCTGCTTCAATGATGAAATAGTCATCCTTTATGCTGATTTTTCTAATCAAAACAAATTGAACAAGACCATTTTTTGATAAAGCTTTTTGTTCCTTGATTTTATTTTTCTTCTCTTTGATAGAAAGAAAGCCTTCAATGATTTCCTCTGTTGTATTAAATCTTTGTTTAAGAGATTTCTTTAAGAAATTTTCATATTCCACTGCTGTATTTTTCAAAGACTGACTCTTTGATACTTTTGTAAAACATGATCTTTCAAAAATTAGGGGCTTTTTCATACTAAAATGAATTGTGCATATTGCTAGTATTACTGATGTAAATACACTGGCGATTAGTGATATCTTTAAGTGTTGATTCTGTTTTACAATGTCTGCCCATGCTTCGGTAAATTTCATTGTTCATTTCTCCTTTTGATTTGTGCTTTTTCAAGACGATCACGCCTTTGAAGGAGTCTTTCTTTTTTCTCTGCTGATTCGAGCCTTTTCATTGAACTTGGTAATCCTTCAGGCATATGCTTTAGATAAGGACTTTTCTTTATCGCTGCATTATCTAATTTTTGATAAGACTTATTTTGCTTATTCATTTCTGAAAGATGACTAGGTAATTTCTCCGGACTCTGTCTTAGACTTGGATTCCTCTCAATGGCCCTTTGATCACGCTTTGTATTGATGTAACTTTTAGCTGCATCAAATCCATTTTTAGGTAAATTCCTTGTTGATTTGGAAAATGACTTCATTGCTTTAGTGTTCATCATTTTTCCAGCCCCCATCATTGCAGAGCCAACAGCAAAACTTCCTGCTTTCGTTGCAGCTTGAGCAAAGTTTCCACTAAAAAGTAGATTCGCTATAAGAGGGGTGAAAAGTAGTGATCCTGCAAGCATTAGGTTAAATAGAATGACAGTTAAAAAGTTAGCGCTATCTCCAAGCTTTTCAAGATCAGTAAGGGCTGCACTCCAAAGAAGTGTAGCAAGAACAGCCCAAATAATTTTCCAAGATGCAACTTTAATGATTGATCTGTAAACTCCTAATGCAGCTCCTTGTGTTTGTGGTATTATATAGAGAGCAAAGCAAATAGGAGAGAAGATATACAATAAAGTCCATGAATAAAAATATATGGCCTCTGAAACATAAACGGAGATGTAAAGTATGAAGAATGCTAAAAAAGAAATTACAACAATGGTCATTTGTTTTACTGAAGTCCAAGACCAAGTTAGTTTATCAAGTTGATCTCCCATTTTAGCTAATACATACTTAAATTCGTTTAAGGCTCCTATTTTTTCTGTTAAACCATCAGTTAAATCACCAACCAAGTTAAGAAACTCTGGAAATGATGAAAGCATGATAGCTGCTATTAGGGCGCGTCCTAAAAGTGGTACAAAACTAGGTAAGCCTCCTGATGGAATCTTAAAAAACTCCATAAAAACACCTGCCAACAAACAAAATGTAATCATCGAGTAAAATAGATTACTAAATAGGTAATGAATGGTTCTTGCTTCCGCTGCGAGCCAGTTAAAATCTAACATTTAAAACCTCGGTGTCTTGTAGGTAGGTTCATGATCTTTCATGGCCTTTTTTAGTTTCTTGGCGGAGTCTAAAAAGAATCGAGTCTCATCTTTGTCTTTTTTGTTTTTTATGGCACTGTTTTGAGCATCTAGCTTAAGCATGGCACTTTGAGTTCTTAAGCTTTGGTTTTGAACATGAAGTCCAACTGCATTGGCTTGAGCACCAAGTCTTGCAGCTCCTTTTGGAGAAGCATTTCTACTTTGAGAGCTAATACTTTCCCCAATACCATCAACTCTTTTGGCATGCTTCGTGATTTTGTTATACATGAGAATTGCTTCTGCAATACTTCGGTCAAGATCACCTTGAGATGCTGAATCCTTTGATCTTACACTATGGCCATAAATCTCTTCAACATTTCTTAAAGCTTCTTGAAAGTTATCCCAATCCTTATATAGACCTAGTTCACTTTCTGGATAGGCCGTCTTTAAGAGATTGAGTGCATTATTAATTCCTCTGTTTAAATCACGAGCAATTCTAACGGTGTCTTTTGTTGAATTAACAACTCTTCTCATTTCATTTAGCTGCTTAACTGCATTAAATAAAATCTTTGCTAGGTAAGCTGTGTCAGCAGGATTTCCCCAGAATGCAAACGATTTAAGTGGCAAGCATAAAGCAACAAGAAGAATTATATTCTTTAATAACTTCATCATTTAAACCTCCGATCTACTGCCGGCACCGTTTGGATATTTTCCTGCTAGATGAAAAATTAATTCCATTTCAGAAAAATCAGGATTTAATTCAAATTCCTTTTCCATAAGCGTAATATCTTTTGGTGCAGTTGTAGCAAGCCAATATTCATGAGGTGTACTTTCTATGACAACGACACTTCTCTTACTATCGCACATTAAAAATGCTTCAGAATAACTACCTTGAACTTGGGATAAGGAAGAAATTAATGATATTTCTGTATCATTTAATTCAAGTACTTCTTTTAGTCTCTCCTTGTCA
>CAYFHZ010000246.1:0-5332 GCA_964342535.1 uncultured Bacteriovoracaceae bacterium
GACTTAGTTTTTAGTGATCATAAAGAGGGTTTAACCAATAATATGCAAGCATATAAGTATGGAACTAATAAAACTTTTGCGGTAGCTCATAAAAAATACAAAAAAATTTGTAAAACCTTTCCTGAGGATTTATCTGAAATACCTTATTTTCGATACACGGAAAGTTCTTTTTTTAGGGATCAAATAGATTTATTCTTTACCCAGTATCAGATTAATCCTAGAATCATTGGGGAGGGAGATGATATTGATCTTTTACATGAGATTACCTTTGCAGCTTTAGGATTTACAATCGTATCAGAGCATGCAAAGAATAAGTTCACTCAGGATAAGGACATTATAGTACTAGGGGAAATTGAAGAATTAGAGTCGACTTTATGGGGAATAATTCGTAACCAAGATAGAGGACTTGCTTACCAGTTTTTAAAAAATAAATAGGAAAGAGTTATGAGAGATGAAATTGAAGTTATTATGCCCGATGCTTTTGAGCCCGAGGATCATTTTTACCCTAAAGCTTTGAATGCTCAGCTTCATCCGATGGTTGGGCATTTTTTTAATCTAGATATCGATCGTGTGATCGCAAGATATATTCACCTGAATCCCAAAGTAAATCCAGAGTATCTTCGAGGCATTTTACAGTACCAGTCAAAGCACTTTTTTTGGGGAGGAGCAGATTTATTTTATGTTACGACTGAAAATGGGAGTCGTAAAATGGTTGTTCTTGAAACAAATTCATGTCCTTCAGGGCAAAAATCTATGCCTGGTAGAAATGATTCTGATGATCATCGAGGTTATAAAGTACTTATTGAAGAATCTTTTTTACCACAAATAAAAAAGCGTAGGCTACCCAAAGGTAATCTAGGGGTTGTTTATGATAAAAACTATACCGAAACTTCAGGATATGCGAGTACGATAGCAGAAATGACAGGGGAGCATGTCTTTCTTATACCTTGCTATGATAATGGAATCGAGCACACTTTTTATAAAGATGGAGTTATGCATGTAAGGTATCAAGGTGAGGAAATTCCACTAAGGGCCATATATAGATATGTGACACAGAAACCATGGAATAGGCTTCCGCCAACGAGTAAGACTTTTGTTTTTAATTCAACTTTAGTCTGCTTGTCTGGAGGAAGAAATAAGTTACTAGCAAATAAAGCCTATGAGCTCTTCAACTCTGAAATTGCAGAATCTGGGTTGAAAATTCATATGCCTGAAACCATAAAAGATGTGTCTAAGGTTGAGGTGCCACTTTGGATTAAACGGTTTGGAGGTAAAGCAGTTATTAAAAATCCTTATTCAAATGCCGGACAAGGTGTTTACACGATAACCTCTGAAAATGAGCTAGATGCTTTTATGCAGCAAGACCATCCTTATCATCAGTTTATTGTTCAAAGCTTGATTGGTCATTTTGAATGGAGTTCTCATGGACAACATGGAAAATACTTTCATATCGGAACAGTTCCTAATAAACGAGGAAAAATTTTTATAGCGGACTTAAGAATGATGGTGACATCAACGGAGCGTGGTATGGTACCTTGTGCTATATATGCACGAAGAGCAATGAAGCCCCTTGAAGCAAAGACTCCTGAAAATAGTTGGGAAGTATTGGGTACTAATCTATCTGTTAAAAAAGGTCAAAATGAATGGGAGAGTGATACCTCTAGACTTATGCTTATGGATTTAAAAGACTTTAATAGTTTAGGAATAAGTACAGATGATCTTATAGAAGCCTATATTCAAACTGTTTTATCTGTCATAGCCATTGATAAAATGGCACAGAATCTTATCAATAAAAAAGGCCAGTTTCGAATGAAACTTTTTAAATCGTTAGATAGTGATGATTCCCTTCTTAACGAAATTATGCTGGAGGGCAAAGCTTAATGGAAAAAATTAAAGTCTTAAAAGCAAAAGAACAATTAAAAATATCTTCTTTGAAAAAAGGAGAAGTTCATCGTTTTCAATTACACTTATCAGATAATTCAATGGGAGTTCCTTGGAGGTTGCCAGTTATTATTATTAGAGGTGTAACAAAAGGCCCTACTCTCGGAGTGACTGCTGCAATACATGGAAATGAACTAAATGGTATTTCTACTATTTTCAAATTGATTGAGGATACTAACCCTGAAAAGCTTGCCGGTAATCTCGTGTTATTGCCAATTTGTAATCTGCCTGGATATTTAGCTAATCAGCGTTATTTCAACGATAATACTGATTTAAATAGGATTATGCCAGGAAAAGAAAATGGAACAGCAGCTCAGCTCTATGCACATTTTCTAACAAATAAAATTATTAGAAAATTTGATTATCTGCTAGATCTCCATACGGCCAGCCATGGTAGAGTGAATAGTCTTTACTTAAGAGCTGATATAGAAAATGAAGAAACAAGAACCCTAGCTTTTTTACAAAATCCTCAGATCATTGTTCAAAAATATGATGACCCTGGGACGCTTAGGGCCTGGGCAAATGATCAAGGAATACCAGCGATAACGATAGAAATTGGAAATCCAAATACATTCCAGCATAATCTTATTGATGAAACTCTTGAAGGTATTAAGAATACAATGAGATATCTTAAGATGATTGATGGTGATGTAATAGATCATATTAAAGATGCTTATATTTGTGATAAATCTTATTGGATATATTCTAAGAAAGGTGGAATTGTTGATGTTTATCCTAGACTTGCAGATAAAGTAAAAAAAGGCGATATTATTGCAAAAGTCTATGATGTATTTGGACAAGTAAGAGAAGTTATCATTGCCGACCAAAACGGTGTTGTCATTGGAAAAAATGTAAGACCTAATTGTGATGCAGGGGCTAGAATTTTACACTTAGGTATAAATATTTTTGAGCCAATACCAGAAAATATACCTGGTAATGATGATTTTATTCCCCCTGATCATTAGTAACAATCTTTGCAATATCATCAATTTCGAAGGGTTTAGGTATAATCCCTTCGATTAGACCTTCAATTTCTTTTTGCTCATGTTCTTTAATTAGTCCCGACATAATATAAACAGGTGTTTGCTTATTTTTTGAATCATCTGAGTATTTAATCTCTTTAAGAATATCAATTCCAGAGCACATTCCTAAATGTAAATCTAAAATAATAATCGAATATTTCTTACTTTTGATATTTTTTATGGCCATATCTGGAACCATAACAAGATCATAGGTTCTAGACTCTAAGTCAATGATTTGCCCAACGAGATCAATTATAAGTTGTTCATCATCAATTACTAAGATCATGCTTTTCTCCTTAGTGTATCTTAACCCAAATTTAGAATAAATGCGATATGTATTGTTTGTTTGAGCTCTGTCTAATAAGGCCAGTCGAAGTCATTGAAATGATAGTCAAAATACTTCTCTGTAATTTTCCAATTTTTCTTTTGTTTTCTTGCTAAAACATATTTTGGAATTTTAAAATCTCTAAAGCGGTAAGTTATTTCTTTTGCGGAATTTGGAATTTTTCTTTCACCAGGAATCCTTTCATGAAGTCTTAGAAAATTCCAATAAAAAATTTTACGTTCTTCTTCAGATGCTAAAGAATAAGTCTCAGAAAGTTTATTTGCATCGAAATCAAAATAATTAATTGTAATTTCAAAAAATTGATTATTTTCTATTCCCATACTATCAACACGCATCACATGGGCATCTTTGAGGTTTCGAGCTTCTTTCAGGCTTTTCTCAATATCAACAAGCTCCTCATTACATTTCTTACAAACTCTTGCGCTTATATCGTTTTCTTTTTGGCAATTAGGACAAAGTTTGTAACGGAATAAATATTCACAATCAATATAAGTTCCATTTTCATCTTCATGGGCCCCCTGACACTTTCTTCCAAAATGCTCTATTACTTCACCGTCTTCATTTGACTTTGTCCAAAATAAGTTTTGAAATCCACATAAAGGACATTCCACTTCTTTTTGATCAAGCCCTTGCATTTGAAAGTCTTTAGCTATTTCAGGAGAATAAATATCATAGTCTTGACCAGTATAATCCAATATAAGGCATTCCTCCTTGTTAGGAGAGAGTCTTAAGCCCCGACCAATGATCTGTTGATATAGACTAACTGACTCTGTCGGCCTGAGGATGGCAATAAGATCTACATGTGGAGCATCAAATCCTGTAGTTAAAACAGAAACATTTATAAGATATTTAAAATTTTTTAATTTGAAGTCTGATATAATGAGATCTCTTTCATCGTGAGGTGTTTCTCCAGTAATAAGTCGAACTTGAGTTCTTTCAAAAAGCTTTAAAATTGATCTGGCATGTTTTACTGAAGCAGTAAAAATCATAACACCTTGTCGATTGTATTCTTCACTAATATGTTTGATATTTTCGATGATAACTTTAGTTAAATTATTATTCTTGAGAAGAACTTCCTCTATCTGTTTTGGATCAAATCTCATTTGTGGTCTATCAATAATTTTTGAAAAATCATAACCTGAAACAGGTGAATCTATTTTTACAGGCATGGTTAAAAACTTTTGGTCAATTAAATTTTTAAGTGATACTTCATAAATACATTTATAAAAATATTTTTTAAGATTTGATCTTCTTTCACCTTTATAATGATATTCATAAATCCAGCCTGTATCTAAACGATATGGTGTAGCAGTTAGGCCTAATATGGCCAATTTAGGATTTTGTTCTATGAGATTTTTTAGAACATGATGATATTGAGTATTTTCATTTAGACCAACTCTGTGACACTCATCAACAAGCACTAGTCCAAAATTTTTTAGTGAATCTTTATCTGCATTATATAATGATTGAATACTGGCAAAGACAGTTTTTCCTGAAAGGTCTTTTTGTCCAAGGCCAGCAGAAAAAAGAGTTCCATCTTCAGATAGTAAAGAGTATTTTTGGAAGTTTTGTTCTACTAACTCTTTGACATGTGCCAGGACAAGAACTCTGCCCTTTGCAAGCATGGCCAATTTTGCCACGATAATACTTTTACCTGCTCCAGTAGGAAGAACTAATACTGCGGGCTTTAAATTTCTTTGAAAGTACCTAAGAGTCGCATCAATTGCCTCCTCTTGGTAAGGTCTTAAGTTTAACATTATGCTATACTAAAGATTTTAATTTATTTAGCCAATTTAAATAAAAAAAATGAGTTTATAACCGACTGACTAAAGTGGGGGAAATCCTTAAGACTATCGAATGTTTGGCATTTTGCAATATTGTTAAAGTATAATAGATTGTATAAATCGGATCATATCTTATTTGTTTTAACTGACCTTAACTAGCAATAGAGTTTTCTTACCCTTATGCTTAATTTCTACTTTTGAAAAGTACTTAGTTTTAATAGATTTATTTGAATTTTAGG
>CAYFHZ010000247.1:0-5318 GCA_964342535.1 uncultured Bacteriovoracaceae bacterium
CTATAGAACTTTTTTCCTCAAGAAGCGGCGCGCACACCATTAAGTTTGAAGACCCTAAATTATTGCATAAGACAAATCGTTAGAAATATGAAATTATCCTGAGATGAAATTACTTTTAGTTACATTAAGCTTTTTTCTTATCTCTTGTACCAGTGTTTCTACAGCAAATAGAGAAGTATCGAATATAAAAGAAATTGCTTCTCATCAACGATTCATTACTCATCCATCAGATTCAAATAAAAGAATTGAGTACTTTGTTGATAATAAGAAATCAAATACTCCACAAAAAACTATTATTCTCGTACATGGACATCAACACCCACAAAGACCTGGGGGATATGATTTTGTAAAATGGAAAGTCCTAGAAAAATGGAAGAACCGAGGCTATGTGGCGGTAGCAATCTCTCAACCAGGATACGGTAATAGCGATGGGTCTCCAGATTATTGCGGTATTTATACTCAAGACGCAATCATTACTGTTAAAAATGACCTCATCAAAAAAGGACTATCAGACCCTAAAAACATAAGTTTACTAGGGATAAGTCGTGGAGCGATGGTTAGTGGAATGGTGGCTTCTCGTCAAAGAGATATTAAGAACTTAGTACTTATTGGTGGTGCATATGACTTAGAAGCTCTTTATAATGCCCTCCCTGACAACCCTCTTAAAAGAAATATTCGGAACGAAGCTGGAACTGAAACGTATCAATTTAGAGAACGCTCCGTTTTATCCCATGCTGAAAAAATTAATGCCAGAACTCTAATTCTTCACGGGAAAAATGATCGAGAACCAACATTTAAAAATGCCAGTGACTTATTTTCACTACTTAAAGTTAGTGGTAATCAAGTTCAATTTAAGGCTTTTGAATCAGGACACAGAATACCAATACCGGAAAGAAATAAGATAATTGATAGATTTTTGCTAAATTAATGATATGGAAAAAGCACATTTCAATTCACAACTAAATGGATCTAAAGTGATTTAAAAAAAACATTCTCTCGATTTAGCCGAGACAATGTTCAATTATGTTGATCAAGATAGAGAAAGACTTCGCCAATTCTTACCTTGGGTTGACCTCACTAAAACTTTGGAAGATGAAATTGGTTATATAAAACATACTCATGAAAGATGGGATGACTATACACTATTTGACTATGGGATTTTTGATACTGAGTCTAATACCTATCTTGGAAATATTGCGATTTCAGAAAAAAACTTCTCTTGACTCTAAGGATGAAATTAATATCTTTAAAGACTATAATACATGTAAAACAAAAAGGAAGTTTAATGTCATACAATGTAAAAAGCCTCGGCTACAGAACTGATTTTATATTTAACCGATTTAACGGCTCAGTTACTTTGAAAGATAAATATATTGTTGCAACAACAGATAGTAATCCTAATTACTTTTGGGGCAATTTTTTGCTTTATCCTACTCCCCCCCAAGCAGGTGATTACCAGAGTTGGGTACAGGACTTTAAGAAAGAATTTACTAATCCAGCTATTTCTCACATGACTTTTGCTTGGGACTCTATAACTGGTGAAAAAGGTGAAATTTCTGAGTTTATTAAAAATGGTTTTAAACTAGAAAATTCAGTGGTTCTTTCAACAAAAGAAGTTAAAACTCCTCCTAAGTTTAATGATCTAGTTAAGATTAATATCATTAAGGATGACAAAGACTTTGAACGATGTATTGAGGTACAAGTTGCCTGTGCCAATGATTACCTATCTAAAGAGTCTTGGGAAAGATTTTATAGAAAATCTATGGAACTATATAGGTCCATGATAGAAAGTCATAAAGGTTATTGGTTTGGGGCGACTCTTGATGAAAAAATTGTTGGTTCTCTGGGAATTTTTATTGATAACGACATCGCCAGATACCAAATCGTAAGTACTGACCCTGAGTTCCAAAGACAGGGAGTGTGTAGCACTCTTGTTTTTAAAAGTGCTGACTATATATTAAAAAATACATCGGCCAGCACTCTTGTCATGGTTGCTGATGAGGACTATCATGCCGCAAAAATTTATGAGTCAGTTGGGTTTAAACCGACAGAAAAACAAATTGGTCTTTGTTGGTATGATAAAGAAAAGCACTCTTAATAAAGTTTAAAAACATAGACCGATTAACTAAAGAAAGAAACGCTACCTCTCTTGAGTCATATCGTTATAATCGCTTAATTCATGAACTTCATTGTTAAATACAACAGTTTTTTTATCCTCACTTCAATTTAGTAGTAAACAAGTCGAAGTGACTGGTTTGAAAATGTAATTTTTAATCTTGATTGCCTTTTCACTTGGTTTAACTGGCGCTGGTGAGTGCTTGATATCAAGAAATACTGGTACTGCATTAGGAAAGTTCTCGATCATTGCATTTAAATTTTTAGGTTCATTCTCAAAGAAGGCGACAACGTTACCTAATTTGTCAATTTTCTTAAAAGCAGCTTTTTTGTAATCAATATCAGGGATATCAAACCTTTCTTTAGTGATTAAGATTGAAGTTATTGCATCATAAGGAAATCCTGAATTTTCCAATGACTCAATAGTTCCGGCTCTCATTGTATGGTCTCTACCTGTTAGATAGACAATCGTTGCACCTAAATACTTTAATTTATGAACATATTCTCTCCCCCCTTCCACTGGAGTATCTTCTTTTACATATTCATCAGTAAAAAATCTCTCTTTCCAATAATCTAGTGCTTCATTGAGAAATTCTTCATGTGTAATACCAGCATTAGTAAGTGTCTCTTTAATACTATATTCAATTTCGGATTGTTTAATTTTAAGTAATTTTTTGACCTGGTCTGGGTACTTTTCTTGAAATTCATCAGAGTTAGCAAGTTCTTTAAAAATAATAAAAGTGCGTGATGATGAATAAAAAAGAGTATCATCAAGATCAAAAATCACCACAGGTTTTTCTGTAGTTGTTATAAGTTGTTGAATTTTCCCAAGTCTTGTATTTGCAAATGCTGCTTTTGTCATAATTACTAATAAGAATAGTACTTTCATATTTTCCCCTTGTTTGAAATTTTGACTATATCTACTTTAAATAAAGCTGTGCGTATATTAGAATAAACTAAACATATCATTCCAATATGGAGAATAATGAGAATAACCCTAGAAAACATGAAGCATTTTAAGGCCGTCGCTGACTGGGGTAACTTAAACCTTGCGGCCAATAAGATAAATATCAGCCCTAGTGCCCTCAGTCGCTCTATTAAGATAATTGAAGAAGATCTAGGTTATAGTGTTTTTCAAAGAGTTGGGAGAAATATTGAAATCAATCAAGATGGAAGAAGATTTCTAAGTAAGATAAATATTATTCTTCTATCCTACACAAATCTTTATGATGAAAATGAACAAGATGAGTTAAGTGGAAGTATTAGAGTTGGAGCAAGTCACTGGCTTGCTTCAAAGTTTATTCCACAAAAATTAGAAAATATTTTAGTCGATTATCCCCAAATCAACTTTGAAACTTTTTCACAGGATAGCAATATATCAATTCTTAAAGTACTTGCAGGTGATTTAGATTTTGCAATTTGCTTCTCACCAAAAGATCATGACGATATTGAATCAATTATCTTGCATTCAGGGGAACTTTTACTAGCTGCGAACAAAGGTCACGAGCTTATCAATTCAACAACAGCTTTTAAAAGAATATCTCATTATCCGGCCATCATTCATAAAGCTAATGAATTTGTTTTTAGCTGTACAAGTCATCCAGTGTTTGAGGAGTTTAATATAAAGCCTCATATTAAACATTATTGGGATTCAGACCTCACAGCTATAGAGCTTATGAAAAATAAAAGTTATTGGACAATGATGCCTGATATAATCATTCAAAATGAATCTAGCTTAAAAAGCTTTAAGCTCCCCAAAAAATGGAGTGCTCCTTATGTGATTAAACTTATTTGGAATAAAAAAAGTAATAAGAAGGCGATTAAACTTTTGAAGAGCTATTTTCGATTTTATTAATTTGTTAGTATGTATAGAGAAAATTAATTTCCTTAATACTGGCAAGCATCCAAGCGGAGAATCTTGAGTTTTCAGTTAACCAAAGCTAAAGTCTTAAAATGAAAAAGATTATAATAATTGGTGTAACTGGAAGTGGAAAGTCGACCTTAGCCGGAAAACTAGTAAAAAAACTTCAATATCCATACATTCAACTGGATAAACTATTCTGGAAAGCAAATTGGCAGGAAACACCTGACAATGAATTTTTTCCGAAAATAGAAGAAGCAATTCAAAGCGATACTTGGATTATTGATGGTAACTACGGAAGGACAAATCACATAACATGGCCAAAAGCTGACACTGTAATCTGGATAGACTTGCCTTTTTATCAAACTCTTTTTCAAAATGTCTCAAGATCAATAAAAAGAGCAATAGTTCAAGAGGAGCTTTGGGAAGGAACAGGAAATAAGGAGTCTTTTGCTAGAATGTTTTCCAAGGACTCTATAGTTAAATGGGTATTTAAAACCTATAAGCCTCATAAGATGCGAAATGAGTCGCGAATGACATCGGATGAATTCAAGCATTTGAAATTTTACAGGCTAAAATCTCATAAAGAGATTAAAGAATTTCTTGCTCAAATTTAATATGGTGAACTATGGATTACTTATTTCCTTTTTTCTCAAGTCTTTTATAACTGTTTGTTCGAAACTTGCAGCAAAATCAATCATCATTATATCTAGCTTTTTATTAAAGTCAGACCTGGACTTCATTACTACACCTTGTGCCTCTTTTAAAAGCTGAGGATTAATATTTGGAGGTCTATATTTATGTTTACTCTTAACTTTATAATCAACATTATTTTCAATTATATTTAACTCAGGATACTCATCTGAGTTTGGATAAAACTCTCTCCATCGTTTGTAATAGAGCCACCTAAAGACTCGTGTAATTGGATAATTTTCTTTGAGTTCTGAATTATCTCTTATTAATGCATCTTCTCGTTGAATACCCATTAGTCCAAGTGTTTCATGAAAGATCAAAAACCTCAATAAGTGTCGATTACCTTTTAAACTATCAAAAATACCTTTAAGAAAATATAAACTCTTGTCATTACTATTGTAATAAGCATCTGAATTACTAGGTAAATCATCAACAAGATCAAATTTATCTAACATAAAAAGCTGACTAAATTGAACAGATGAAAAATTCAAATGTAAATCTTTTGGTATATAACTCATCAGGAACTCAAATTCACTTGAATGATTTTTTTCTAAATAAACAAGAAACTCAGAAGTTTCCTTAGCTATTTCAAGAGTCGTATTAAATGCATATTCTTTACTAGAATTATTAACCCCAATCGAATCCAAGT
>CAYFHZ010000248.1:0-5315 GCA_964342535.1 uncultured Bacteriovoracaceae bacterium
CTCTTGCTCACTCACCTGCAGTAACAACTGATAATATCCATATTGAAGTGGCTGCTAACGTTACAAGTCTGCAAGATGTAAAAAATGCTCGTGAGATGGGCTGTGACGGGGTTGGACTCTTAAGGACTGAATTTATTTTCATGGATAAAGACAGCGCACCTGGACTTGAGGAGCAAACAAAAATTTATTCTGATATGGCGAAAGAACTTAATTTAAATTCTAGTAAACCACTTGTTATTAGAACATTAGATGTTGGTGGAGATAAACCACTTAAATACCTTCCTATTGATAAAGAGGACAATCCTTTTCTTGGTGAACGAGGTATTAGAGTCTCACTCAACCATAAGGAATTATTTAAAGAGCAAATTACAGCTATTATAAAAGCAAATTCTGCAGAAACAATTCATATTATGTTTCCTATGATTTCAATGCTTGATGAATTATTAGAAGCAAAAGAAATTGTAAACCAAATCGCAGTTAGTATTGGTGTTAAAATTAAAATTGGAATGATGGTTGAAGTTCCCTCTGCAGCTTTAATGGCAAATATATTTGCACCACATGTTGATTTTTTTAGTATTGGTGCAAATGATCTAACTCAATATACAATGGCGATTGACCGCGGACACCCTAAACTTGCTGGATATGCAGATGGACTAAATCCAAGTGTTCTTCAGCTCATTAAGATGACATGTGATGCAGCTAAAAAACATAATATTTGGGTGGGTGTTTGTGGAGGTATTGCTAGTGATATACAAGCGGTTCCGATTTTACTAGGTCTTGGTGTAACAGAACTAAGTGTTTCTATCCCAATGATTCCTAAAGTTAAATCAAAAGTTAGAGAACTTAACATTTCGACATGTAAAAAGCATGCTGAAAAATGTATGAGTCTAGCAACAACGAAACAAGTAAGAGATTTAAAACTATAAACGAGGGAAAATAATGGAAGTCTTAAAGAATTTATTTAGCTCACTTCAAAAAGTAGGAAAATCACTGATGCTACCAGTTTCAGTTCTTCCTATTGCTGGAGTATTATTAGGTGTTGGTGCTGCCAAATTAAGCTTTTTACCAACGTTAATGTCAACAATTATGGAAAACAGTGGAGGGGCCATATTTGGAAACTTACCACTTTTGTTTGCCATTGGAGTTGCTCTCGGTTTTTCTAAAAATGATGGAGTTGCTGCTTTATCTTCTGTCGTTGGATATGTTGTACTCTTAGCAACCATGGGAACAATGGCAAAGATCCAAGGTGTTGAAACTTTTGATATTATGGGTATTCCATCAATTAAAACGGGAGTCTTTGGAGGTATTATAACAGGAGCTTTAGCATCCTACTTATTTAATCGTTTTTATAAAATTAATCTTCCTCCCTACTTGGGATTTTTTTCAGGTAAAAGATTTGTTCCTATTATCACTGCGTTTGCTGCTATTATTTTAGGTAGTATTTTAAGTGTTATCTGGCCTCCTATCGGTGGAGCAATTAATAGTTTTAGTCATTGGGCTGCAAACGAAAACCCAGCAATGGCATTTTCATTATATGGGGTTGTGGAAAGAGCACTTGTTCCTTTTGGTCTTCACCATATTTGGAACGTACCTTTTTTCTTCGAATCTGGTGAATACGTTGATCCAAATACTGGTAAAGCCGTCTTTGGTGAAATCGCAAGATATGTATCTGGAGATCCTACCGCAGGTAATCTTGCTGGTGGCTATTTAACTAAAATGTGGGGACTTCCTGCAGCTGCTATTGCTATTTGGCATACTGCAAAGCCAGAAAATAAAAAGAAAGTAGCTGGGATTATGATCTCTGGTGCACTTACTTCTTTTCTAACAGGAATTACTGAGCCAATTGAATTTGCCTTCTTATTCGTCGCTCCAGTGCTATATGTAATTCATGCAGGTGTTTCAGCTTTTGCTTTTTATATATGTATTGCTTTAGGTCTAAAACACGGAATGACATTTTCTCACGGCTTAATTGATTACATTCTTTTATTCCCGCAATCAAAAAATGCTCTATGGTTCTTTGTTATTGGACCTGCATGGGCACTCGTTTACTACTCTATCTTTAGATTCACCATTGTGAAATTTAATTTAAAAACTCCTGGTCGTGAAGAAGAAGTTGAAACGGTAGCTACTTCACAAGAAGGAATTGAGCTTGGAACTGGTGGCCAACTCGTTCAAGCTTTTGGTGGTAACGCTAATATTAAAAACTTAGATTCTTGCATCACAAGACTTAGAATTGAAGTGAAAGATGCAACTTTAGTTCAAGAAAAAACCCTTAAAAATATGGGTGCCACAGGTGTTGTAAAAGTTGGCAGTGGCGTTCAAGCGATTTTTGGAACCAGATCTGGAAACTTAAAAACAGATATGGAAGAATTTATGCAATCTGGACAAGTTGTTAAAGCTAAAGGAGAGGGAACATTATTAGAATCGACTCCTGAGGTTGCAATTGCCGCGACTGCACATAACCTTAATCTAAGTTCTGATCGAATTATTGAACTTCTCGGTGGTAGCGAAAATATTTTAGAAATGGATACTTGTGCGACAACTAGAATTCGTTTTGGTCTAAAAGATTCTTCGCTTATTAAAGAACTAGAGAATAGTGCAGAAAAAAATAGAATCGTAACACTCAGAGATGGCGTCATTCACCTTGTGGTTGGAAGAAGCGTAAATGAGCTATTTCAAGAACTTAAAATCAAATTACCAACATCTATACAGATGTAATATCAGGGGGCCTACAATAGGCCCTTTTCTGTTTCCAAACAAAAGAACTCAAGTACCTACATAGATCTCAAATAAATTTCCAAAATCGCCGATAAGATTATGATGAAAATTCTCATAGTCGTATTTTTTTTATGGATAAACACAGCTTTTGCTGATGTCGATATTGGCGGTCTTATTGTCACTGATGCCCAATTGGCGCAACTTAGGGCCGAACTTCCAAAAACATCTGCTGATAAAACCTACTACCACTGGACAAGTGTAGAAAATGCCATTAGATGGTCAATGCAAGGTCATATAGATTCAGGTGAAATGGACTTTTTAAATATACCAACTGGCTCTAAACAAGCCTATGGACCAGGTTTCTATATCGCAGAAACTCCAACATCAGCTAAGGGATTTGGACGTATGCTCATGAGCTTTGTTGTCCCAAAAGATAGCTATCAGTCCAATCAAAATGTCTTTAAAAAAATACTTGGAACACAATTAAGTCAGAATCAAACAAGTAAATTGGCAGAAAGTATACCTATGTTTCGATTTACTGATACAAAGGACTGGTGGGTTATTAATCACCATAGCTTGATAACGAATTTACAACTTGCAAATACGGATAAGATAAAATCCATAAAACCTGAAGTTTTAAATGGAATTGACTTCTATCTCAGATACTGGAGAGGTGCTAGACAATATCCAGATGCAAACGCCCTAGATAGTTTATTTGATCTTGCTAAATATCAAGATACTCTTAGCTATATGAGGTCATTAACTTTCTTCTCTGACTATAGTATGGGAGCATATGAATCACCTTGGACTCAATTTGAACATGAAAACTTTGAAAATTTCAGACAACTTTATAAGAAAATTATCTTAAACTCTTTATTTCATCTTGGTAGGTTAAACAATAATTCTAATCTTCACGAAATAGAGTCTATTGTTGATATTCACAATATTCAGCCAGATATGAAGGTCATCAATGAAAATAACTTTGGTGCAACTGATATGGATAGAGATGAATGGGTAAAATACCAAAAAGAAACAGTTCTTACTCAAATTCACAGGGACTTAAAAGGAGATCAAAGTATCTCCTACTGGGATATGCTTAGAAATGAAGGTATTAGGGCCGGTGGAACTGCTACAGATAGAACTTTCATTGCCAATGCAGCTGACCTTGCTACTCTTTTAAAAAACCCCTACCTCGAAGTTGAGTATAAGCAAGTACCCAATTCTGATGATTTTTATGTTAAATATTTTTACCCTGATGTAGCACATTATAAAAAACTAAAAGGTAAGATAAGCGATAGTCTTTATAATAAACTAGAAGCTTTAGATTATGAAAATGATTTAGCAGGTGAAAAAAATAAAAATTTAAGACATAAACTCAATAACCAAATTATAGATGAGCTGCTAACAGATGTTTTTAAAAAATACTATGGTCAAAATGCTCATTATGAAGTCGGACAATCAGTTGAACTTCTAAGAGACCTCATAAGTGTTCACTTTTTAAAAGACTTTAATGGCCGTACTGCAAGAATGTATTTTCATGCAGTAAATGCTCAACAAGGAGTAGATGTTCCAGTTCATATGCTAGCAGACTTTGATCTATTAAAGTCGACACAATTTTATAGACAAATGCTAGAAGATTCAGAAGCTCCATATAATAAATTAAAAATTGCTATGCTTGAAGAATTACTTTGGGCCAAAGCAGAGAACAGGTCTCCTGATTATAGTAAATTAAAAGAAGTACAGGAGATGATCAAGGGACTCAAGCAATTTGGTCCTACAACATTTACTAAAATGACAGATGCTCAAGGAGACTTGATAAAAGATCGAAAATTTACCGAGTTTTTCGATACCTGTTTTAAAAAATCATGGAGATATACTGATCTTGATGGAGTCATTGCCGTATTCAAGCAAATAGATGATATTAATTACAAAATTCAGTATCTAAAAAATCTTCTCGACCTCAATTTCTTTGAAAATTTAAATGAAAATTTCATAAAAGATATTGTAGATGGTATAGATAATTTGGAAGAACTAAAGCAGCTTAGCTCAAAAATAAATGAATATAGTGATGATAATTTAAAAAGGAATATTAATACCTACTTTGCCAAAAAAGTTCTTGAACAAGAAAACCAAATCAAAAACTATGTATCGAATTCTCTTTTTAGAAAAGGTGTTTTGGAAATACTTTCTCGAGATTTATCCCCGGATATTCTGAAAAACATCTACGAATACATATTAAAAGATTTAAAAATAACTGATCCCTACTTCACTGAAATTTATGACTGGTCATTTCGCAATCTAGATTCTACTAATTCAAATTTTCTCATCTCAAAATTAATAGAAAAAAAGAAAAAATTAAATTCCACCATCCTACTTACTCTCATTAGAAGTTATAGACTAACAAGTTCAACTGAATTATTAGAAGAAATATCTGAGTATATAACCTCTCAAGTTAATAAATTATCAAAAAAGGAACAAAAAGAATTATTTCAAAAGCTCAATGGGAATTCTCTATATAGTCCAGATAACTTACGTCACCTCAAGAAATATCAATATATGTTTCTCACTGACACAAAATTTGTAACAGGGTTAAAAAT
>CAYFHZ010000249.1:0-5280 GCA_964342535.1 uncultured Bacteriovoracaceae bacterium
AGAATCTACCCCAATGGAGCTTGTAAAATGTATTAAGGAAGGAGCTGAGGAGGTCATGCTTATTATTCATACTGCAAATAGCATAAATTCAGATAAGTCAGATCTTGTTTACTTTAGAAGACAAAATGATCTTGAAAGAATGAAAAATCTTGAGTTATGGAAAAATGAAATTGATCTACGAATTGAAGCAAGTGATAAAAAATTTCATAGATTAAAATGGGACTACGACTTAGGCACACCATATCCAGCAAGAAAACCTCCTAGAGGTATAAAAATATTAAATTGGCATAAAGAAATTAAAATGCTCAGAAGAGAAAGACAAAATATTGAAGTGGAGTATAGAAAGTATCAAAAAATTATAAATGATAATATGCAATTGTATTATCACGGAAAGTTCTTATCTCGATTTTTTGAAAAGCTCTATGATTTTATGAAATCCTTAGATGAAAAAAACATGCTTAAGTTAAAAAGAATACGCTTTGCTGGATGTGATCAGGAAGGTGTTCTAAGGAGATATCCTCGCTTTAGCGACATCGTAAATGATTTTGAAATTGAAATTGATCTGGCCCCAAAATCCAAATGGTTTAGTTTTTTAATGGGTAAACCTGTTGTGGATATGATGATTTCTGATTGGTATCAGCAAAGTTTTAGATATAAAAGGAATAGTAGATGAAATACCTAATACTCTTTTTTCTTTTTTCGTACCCCTGTTTTGCAAAGGAGAACAGGAATCACTACAAAGTTAATAAATTGATTAATAATTTAAATTTTGCAAAAAACACTAATGATAAGGTTATTAAAATATTAACTGACTCCTACAAAAAACTTCCTTTTGAGATAATAGATGCATTAATGGATCATAGTATTTCTATTCGGTTTAAAATGTTTGATCAACACTTTCCTGTTGATCTTATAACAAATTGTAAAGATAAAGAGTCTAAAAAAGATAAAAAAGGAAAATTAGCACAATATGTACCTAATTTTTTTGAATCTAAGAAACATCAGATTATCTTACACTCTGGCTTCATACCATATCTACTAGGGGATATAGATGAAAAGAATTTCGTTTGTAGACATAAATCAATAAAAAAAACATTTATAGCGAGTTTTATTCATGAAGTGGCACATATTTATGACAAATTAAATATTATGTCCGATAAATTTAATGAAAATAAGTTGCGACAATATTGTCGAACAAGGGAAACAAAACCATTTTGGAAGAGTTCTAGAAAAGTAAACCTTCCGGCTGAGTGTAAAGCAATAAAGAAAGTAAAGCACACTGTTTCTGATAGATATCCTTTTGTAGGTATAGCTGCGTTTAGTAAAAGTGGTTCTTCAAAAAATAAACTGGGTTTAGCAGAGTTTGAACATAGACGATCTCCAGATGTCTATGAGTTTCAGAGTCTACAAGAATCTTTTGCAGTTAATTTTGAATATTTTATTCTAGATGATGATTTTGCTTGTCGAAGGCCAGCAATGCATATGGCACTTAGTAAATATTTTCCCTCATTAAAAAAGAAAGAAATTCCTTGTAAGCAGTCATTTCATGTCTTGACAACTTTGGGCATGACTTTAAAAAACCTTGATCCTAGTCGTGTATATTCAATTCACTACTTACTTGCAGATAAGGGAGAATCCATTGAGAGTAAATTTGGTCATGCAATGTTTAGAGTTGTTATGTGTTCACCAAAAAGAAAAATAGTATCAGTTGAGTGTCTAAAAGATCTTTCAGAGGATATTATAATAAGCTATAGGGCCAATCAATCTGATACAAGAACAGATTATATTGCTGGACTTTTTGGGGGTAGTCCGTCACAGCTTTTTATATTCAATCTATCTGAAATAATAGAGGAGTATACAATTGGAGAGAATAGAAACTTAATTAGTATTCCTCTTCAGATTAATAAACAAGAGCAAGATCTGTTTATACTTAATACTTTGGAGAGATATTGGGCCTATAGAGGGCGATATTATTTTTTTAATAATAACTGCGCAACAGAGTCGGAACAACATTTAATGGCATCACTCGACGAGAGTTTATTAAATGTTTTTGCAAAACAATCTACAATCGCCATACCTACATTCATACATAAGAAATGGCAAAAGCTAGGGCTCATTGAAAAAGATGCGATTGTACTAAGTTCTAGAAGTAAATTAACATTTTTTCCAACTTATAGAAAAAAAGCCCAAGAATATCTAGATGAGTTAAATCTTGATCTAGAAAATGAATCTAAAATCAAATCGATAGATCATTTTTTTGTTAATTCAAATGGTGCTCAAAGAAGACAAGAGTTTGATTCTTTACTAAGGCTTGCACCAAGTAAACAGAATAAAGTTGTTTCATTTTTTCTTAGAATCGAGTCTTTATATAAAAGTCACCTTAATCAAAAACTTAAAGACGATATCAAGTTGAGAATTGAAAACTACAACAAAATGAATTCCCATAACAATTTTGAAGAACAACTTAGCAAAGATATTCAAGCTGCTCTTGCAGTAAAAGAAAAATTCATGCCGTGGAATATTATTAAAAAAGCACCCGGTAGCTACGGTGTCCCTTTGATCAATGAGATTAAAGCTATTTCTGAAATCAATAATGAATATAGAATGTATGCCGATTTTTTATTTAAGATTCAAAGTAAATACGAAGAGATCTTTCCTGAAATCCCTCAGGAAATTTTGGAAATAAAAAATAATATTAATTACTATTTAGCTCATGTCCAAAGATAAGGAGGAAACATGAAAAAACTTATTGCTATTGTAATCACTTTAACATCAATTGCATCATCTTATGCAGCAATTGAATCTACAGTATCAGAAACAGGTTCACCCCTAGCGTCTGCTACACCTTCGCAACTTTCAGAAACATCAGCAGTATATAAACAAGTTGTTGATGGTAGGGAAGCTGCCGTAAATGTTATTGGAGGTGAAGAACCATCCGAATTATTTGAAAAAGCATCTATTGCAGCAATGGAACTCACTGGTGAAAATTTTGAAAGTGATTTAGACGCTGCAATTGCCATTATTGAACTTTCTCAAAACTAATAAATATAGCGTTACTTATATTTTGGTAATATGCTCTTAAGTTTAATACATAAAGGTCTCAAGACGATCTGAGTATCGCTTGAGGTCTTTAGTCATGTTCTGTCGCCTTTAATCTTCTTAAGAATGAGCTCATTTATATCAAATTTCATACGTAAATATTTCAATTTTTTCACAATCTATCTCATGAAGTTTGCTCGTATGTTATATATTAATAATTATGAAGTTATTGATAAATGTAGTTATAACATTTTTAGTATATCCAATATTTCTTTATGCTGAAGATGATCTTAGAAATGAAATTTTATCCTCAATCGAAAACTATATTAAATGTGACAATCAAAACTCTAAAGATATACGTTCCATTCAAGAGCTTCTAAATAAAGAATACAGAGAGATTGATATCGTTTTAAATGAAAAGAGTTTTATGCTTGGATCTGGAGATGCAGGTCGATTTTCAGGGGTTACAGAGAAGTATAAAATTATTATTAATTCTCTATATTTAAAGCGTATTGAAAGTAATAAATTCAAAGATGAACTCTATCTACATGAAGCTTTGAGAGCTATTGGCCTCAATGATGAAAACTATGAACTTACATTGCTAATTATGTTGGCAAAAGAAGGATTAATTGATCAAACAAAACTAGATCAGTTGTTAGCGAACTTTTCACTAAAACAAAACTTTTATTATGTATATTCAAAGGGTTCTGGAACAAGTATCGGTGGAGGAGGTGATGAAATTGCCTTAGAACTCAAGGCCATGTATATTCTTAACTTAGTAAAAAGTAATGTTACAATTGAAAAATTGTTAAAGGCCTTAAAAACCCCAATAGAAGCTAATTCAGCTAATTATAATGAGTTTCATGTAAAAAAAATTATTCGTAACGGTAAAATAATAGTTTTAGTTCCAACTATTATATATAAATATATACCAACCGAAAGAACGAGAATCGAATTTGAATTAAAAAGTATAATGGATGATATACTATGAAGCATCTAGATATTTTGAATTCATTTATAAATTTAAAGAAAAAAAAGAGACCACATTACTCCAACGCTGCCCTCGCTAGGGATTTAGATATTTCAGGAGCCTTTCTCAGTAGCATATTGATTGGTAAGAAGAGTATTCCACCCAGTCTTGCCTTAAAATTGGTTGAAAAATTAAATATGGATGATTATTCAAAAAATGAGTTCTTGAAGGGAATCATTTGTGCAAAATACTCGAACTCAATCTTTGAGAGTATATTAAATGATATTAATACTAATGAAATTTCAACATACTTACCTATTTTTGATGATCAAACAAGTATTCTAGGAAAATGGTATTATATCGCAATACTAGAGTTAATTAATTGCTCTAATTTTATAGAGGATATAAGCTTTCTTGCAAATAAATTAAATATATCAAATGATCAGACAAGAGAAGCTTTACTTGTATTAGAAAATGAAAAAGCAATTATAAGGGATGAAAAAGGGAACTTAATTAAAAGCGAAAATTATTTGAGAATACCTACAATTAAAACGTCAGAGCTTATTCGAGAATTCCATCTCCAAATGATTGATCAGGCCACGCAAGAGCTTAAATCAAAAACGAGTGATAATGATTATTGTCGTAGATTAATATCTGGAATAACCTTTACAGCAAATCCTGATTTATTTGAAGAATGTAAAAAAGAAATTGAAAATGCAATACATCAAGTTTCCTCAAAATTTTCTAGGGGCAATTGTACGGAAGTGTATCAACTAAATGTTCAATTATTTCCTCTAACTAAATGATCTTAACCAAAATGGTTAAGGATTTTACTCTTTTAGACTCAGTAAATTTTTTAAATTAGATTTGATACTAGAATAGTTTAGATATATTTCTCATTCAACATAACAGGAGGAAGTATGAAAATTATTATTTCGTTAGGACTATTTCTTAGTTTGAACGTCTATGCTAAGCTTATTTGTAAAAATGACTTTGAATCAGGTTATATTGTTCACAATGAAGTCAAAAATAGTGATATTGGTGAACGACCATTTCAATACTTGTGGGAATGTCGAGATGCAATTAGTGGTATCGGATTTATTAGAAATGAGAAATTAATTTGTGCTAGGAAATCAAAAAATGGATATTTTTCAGTTTTTTCTTATCAAGACGAAATAGCTGGAGCAAGAGATTTAACTGAAGGTAATGCAGGATATTTTCATCTTTAAGAAAGCAAGTGGGTTTTGAATATTTTTCACCCTTTCCCCCTA
>CAYFHZ010000250.1:0-5279 GCA_964342535.1 uncultured Bacteriovoracaceae bacterium
GGACATTTTCGCTGGGAAATAAGGATAGGACATTATTGTCGAATCTTTATACATTAGAAATCTTAGTAGTCAATGATCATTCTATTTTTACCTCTACAGGGACTGATTATGGTATAGAGTTTGCTTATAGATAACTATGCAAAGTTTTATAATTTTATTCGTTTCATTTCTTACCATGTCTGTAAATGCTTCGAGTCCAAGTTTCTTTGAGGAAATCTCTGTTGAGATGGCTGAGAATGAATTCTATGGCCAAGGTGTTTTATATTATAAGGAGAAGAAAGAAGTTCTTTCTTCGAGAGATTATAATTACTGTAATTGGTTCTTAATTTCTAAAAATGAAGCGGTGACCAATTCTCACTGTGTTCAGCACTCACTTTATTTAAATCTAGGTAGCTGTACAGATAATATTGCTGGAGTATTTAAAACTAGGTCCGGTGTTGTTAAGAGAAAGTGTAAAAAAATAAGATACTCTACAAAGAAAGAGAGTATTTATGATGCAGATATTGCAATCATTGAACTTGATGAAGATGTTCATGATATTAATCCGCTAGAAATTCGATCATCGGGTCCTATTCTTAGAAAGACTAAAATCAAAATTCCAACTTTTAATATTTCTAGAAAAGATAAAATAATAAAAGCAATCCCAAGAACATTAGAATGTCGTGCTTATACAGATCCAGAAATTTCATCGTTCTATCATAATGAGTTGTCTACGGTTTTCTTATTTGATGAATCAAAAGAAAGTTGTTCCATAATTGGTGGGAATTCTGGAAGTCCAATGTTTTCTGGGGAGAAAGTTGTAGGTGCTGCTCACGCAAAAATTAGACATGGAAGCTTTAGAAATATAGTAGAGTACAAGAGAAGAAGAGGATTATCTGTTGGAACTAGCTTTCATTGTGAACCACATTTAGGTGGGCAAGAGTGTTCAAATTCTTATAAAGAAGAAAGCTTGAGTTTCATTGAGAAATTAAGGAGCGATGAAATAGAAGCGATAAAAGAGTCTTTAATGTCTTATAATATATGGAAACTACTAAAACCTTTTAGTTATGACTTTTTGGTTGAAGAGTTAATTATTTATGGATCAAAAGATACTAATTATAAAGTTAAACCTGATATTAAGTGTGTTTATAAAGATCGCTTAAATGACAGGAACGATATAAAGATACCGATATTAATAGTATCACCGTTTGTAGAACTACCTTATTTATATTCTAATATTTCTTCTGTTGAAAAAAGTAGAAAACATATCACATATAGTCTCTTAGATATTGATGAAAAAGGCATAGAACTGAAACTGATTGAAGAGACTGACCGTTACTTTCCTGATGAGAAGAATTTTTTTGTTCCTTGGTGTAATGATTTAAAGGGAAGAGGGTAAGCTCCTTTGCGTTGAGTAGCAATTTTTTCAATTCCAAATAAAAAAGCCTTCAGATAAGCTGAGGCTTTAAAATAATGGTGGTCCATCGCAACCCTGACGCGAACTTTGTTTCCTCAAGTGCAACTTCTTAAATTAATTCATGTTTTTGGTTGTGAATTGGTGTTTCCTTAGCGCTTTTGATCCTATTGTGTTAAGAAAGCTCAACGACATTTCAACTTCTTATGGATCTGTCGTAACTTTGTGAGGAAACGATCAGGTCATGAAAATGAATTAACTAAATAATGTATTTTCATTATCCGAAAAGCGGAGAAAGGATAAGTTATGCCATATATCTTAGCACCTCTAATTACAGACAATAGTGAGGGAATGTGGTTTGAAGGAACAGCGTATAGCAAAGAATCAATTTACTCAATTGTTCCTGGAGAAATGCCGCCAGTAAATTATGATAAGCATATTTTAAGTAGTCACAGTCTTACACATGTAGAGGCTCCGAAGCATGTATCAAATGATGGTAAGACTGTTGATCAGTATTTTAATTCAAGTTATTTTTTTGGAGGTTGCACTGTTGTGAAGCTAAAAGGGAATAATTATAAGGATATTGGCGATGATATTTATCACTGGGAAGTTTCTCTAAATGAATTACAATTGGCACTAAACAACAAAATTCCTAGAAAACTTTTGCTTACTACGGAAATCTACCATAAAAATAAAGATGGTTATCATGATCCAAATTACGTTCTTACTCTGAGCCAGGCTGCGGCAGACTGGTTGGTTTCCTCAGAAGACTTCAACATTTTTGGCACTAGTTGGAAAAGTTCTGATTTTGCTCCCGGAAGTTTTGAAAGACCAGTTCATAAGACTCTTTTTAATCAGGCAGTAATTGTAGAATGCTTAGATTTAGAAAAAGTTCCAGGTGGAGATTATTTTATAGTTGCTTATCCACTCAGAATTAAAGACTCTAGTGAGTCACCCGTAACACCTGTCCTTTTTACATATGATGAACTTAAAAATAATATTTAGCTTTTTTGAACACTTACATTGCAATTCATATAGGAGAATCACAGCCACTGCCTTTATTTGGACAGAATTTAACCACTTGGTTCGTGATCAATCAAAAATTACCTATAAATAATTTTTATCTAAAAACGTCGAATATTTATTCAGTGTCAACGAGTTAGACGTACAACTACATCTTAATTACCTAAAATCTTGAAAGTTCATTGACTATAATTTTGGAACTCATGTTGCATAGTTAAACAGCATTATTAACAAGGAGAGCTTATTGTCTCCTGCCCAGATGTAGTTGTAAGAAATTCAGAAAGCAAGAAAGCTAGAATATCGAGCAAAAAAATAAAGACAAAGAAATAAAATATAAACGGTTGTAGAAAACAATTACTTAATTGAAGGGAAGATATGATGATGAATAAATTTTTTGGATTAGTCATGTTACTTATAACATTTTCGTCTTTCTCTTCTACAGGTTTAAAGTTTGAAAGAAAAAAGGTTTGGTCTGAGCCAGGAATGAGGGGACCAATTCCTGACTATGAAGTTTGTGAGTTACTCAGATTGAGAGCTGCTAATAAAGCAGATGAAGATTGTTATGAGAAAGGTTATGCCAAGGATCATTTTTTGGGTGAATTTGAGACCAAGGTTTGTAGGGAACAATTCCTTCTGTTAAATATTTCCTATCGTTATACATGCGAGTACCCTTACTGAAATAAAAAACGAATTTAGTAACCAACCTATGTCTAAAGAACTAGAACGTGAATAGCATAAAAGAAACTTGCTCGATAGAGAGCTTTTTCGCTCAAAATATAAAAAGACAAAGAGTTTGAATATAAACGGTTTTAGAAAACCATTAGTTTTATGAGCAGGAGAATTGACTATGAAAGCCTTCCTATTAACTGTTTTTTTATTGCTACCAACTTTAAGTTACTCATCTGAAGTATGCAGAGTGAAAAAAGGAGAAGAGACAAAAGCCGTATGTACTGATCGTAATGATAGTCAAGTTTATAAATATGGCGGAGGTTTATTAAGTAAAGATAGATATCTTAGGAATTATGATAAGGAAGATCAGCTAGAAGTAGAGGCAATAAAAGATCTTATTGATAAAGGCTATGAATATATAGGAAGCAATACTTTTGTAAAGCACTAGGAATGTGATCAAAGTCTGAATGAGAAAGCTCAGACTTAATGAATAGAAAATAAGTTCGGTCGATAAATATGTCTTTTTCGAGCAGAAAAAAAACAAACTAAGAGAAAGTGGTGCTCAAAAAATATTAGTTAAATGAAAGCAGATTAATGGCTTCATACATTTTCTTTAAAGTTGCCTGCTCTTCCTTGGAGAACAAACTCTTAAAGTGAGACTGGCCATATTGGTTTAAAATATTTAAAAGTTTTTTGCCCTGGCTGGTCATTCTAATATCTTTACTTCGTAAGTCTGATTTTTTTTGACTAAAAGCTATCAAATTTTTACTTTCTAAGATTTTCAAGGAACGACTCATTGAAGACTTCTCCATATAAAATTCTTCTGTTAGCTCCTTAGAGGTTATGGGGCAATGAGCATTTATGAAAAATAATAACTGACTCTGAGTGTGATTAATTTCAAACTTTTGCCAAGTAGACTCGCTAAACAGTTTAAATTCTCTGTTTAAAAACCTCACAAATCTTCTAATTTCATCAATTTGATTATCTTTCATAATGTAAAAAATAACACATTTAGTTGAATTATACAACTAAATGTGTTTTGATAATTTTATGAAAATAGAGATTGTTGTAATTAAAAATGAAGATGAAAAGAGCAAAGCCCTTGAAATACGTAGAGAAGTATTTATCGATGAACAGGGAGTTCCTGAGGATATTGAAATAGACGATTTTGAATCATCTTCGACCCATTTTTTAGTATACCTAGATGAATTCCCTGTTGCGACTGGTCGGTTTAGAATAAAAAAGTCTTACTTGAAATTTGAACGAATTGCCACACTTAAAAAGTCTCGAGGACAAGGTATTGGAAACAAGCTCATGGAATTTATGCAAAATTTTGCATTGAAAAACTTTCCTGAATTTCTCCCAGCAATGCATGCTCAAGAGTCTGCAGTATCGTTTTATGAGAAAATCGGCTGGATTGGAGTTGGGGATAGATATGAAGAAGCAGGCATTATTCATCAAACAATGATTTATCCCCCTAAGAAAATTGATGGACTAAAAGTACTAGAAGACCCACAAACAAATCCTGTAATTTTAAACATACTTAAGAGTATAAAGCACTAGCTTATTGAACTGAGCTGTAATTAAAACCTATTAAATTTATGAATAATAAAAAAAGAGGGCTTTTAACATCCTTGAGTAAAAAAGTTCACTCAATATAATAATGGTGAATTATACAAGTCTTGGCCCCTAGGATTTACCCATTGGGAGGCCTCACCAAACAAAAGCTGTCGTTAGCTCCTGCTCACTCTTCACCTGATTGCGAACTTTGTTCCCTCAAGTTTAAGTCTTTAAGTTTGTTTATACTTTGGTTATGAAGTGGAGTTTCTTCAGTGATATTCTTCTTTTTTATATACAAAATTATCGTTCGAATTCTTAGTAACTTACAAGTAAGTGGAAAGGTAGTGAGGAAATAATTTAAGTTATGGTTATGACTAAAAAAGTTAAAGCAGTTATTACTGACTTAGATGGAGTTGTTAGGTTCTTTCCTGAGAATAGGGATAATGAGTTTGAAAAGAAATATTCTCTACCCATTGGTTCATTAGTTGAAAGTGCCTTTACAGGAGATGATTTAAACCAAGTTATCACGGGAAAGATTTCTGATAAAGAATGGAGATCAAGGATTCCTCAAAAATTGGTTTTGCTAAGCCAAGTGTAGAAATTTTTCAACATGCTTTAGAGTATTTATCACTAA
>CAYFHZ010000251.1:0-5266 GCA_964342535.1 uncultured Bacteriovoracaceae bacterium
ACTTCTGTTGCTGTTTGGGTTGGATTTATTGCTCTTTTCGGTATTGCTGTTGATGATGGTGTTGTGATGATGACATATCTTCAAGAAGCAATTAAAAATCACAAACCTAAAGATTGGGATGGTCTAAAAGAATGTATTTTAGAGGCTGGCTCTAGAAGAATTAGACCCCTTGTTATGACAACAACAACTACTGTTGTCGCTTTAATTCCAATTATGTGGTCAACAAGCACAGGTAGTGAGGTTATGAAACCAATGGCCATTCCAACTCTTGGTGGAATGCTAGTTGAGTTAGTAACATTATTTATCGTACCTGTTGTTTATTCATATTTTGAGCAAAGAAGAATAGAAAATGAAAATTTGGTTAATTAAATACTAGGGAGGTATATATGTGTCCAGATTGTGAAAAAAAATTATCTTTTAAAAAGTCATTATTATTATTAGTTATTGTTGGACTTGGATTGTGGGGAATGGTTAGTTATGCATCAGAAACACATAAAGACCATGCTAAGATGGATCATTCAAAAATGGATCATAGCACAATGAAAAAGATGAGTAAGAAAGGTAACCGTAAAAGTTTAAATGAAGAAACAAAGGAATCTGTTGTTAATGCACTTGAAGCAAATGAGAAATTACATAGCTCGTTCTTTAAATATGATGGAGAAAAAGTAGAAGCTGCCGCTAAAAAACTAATAAAAGCAATAGAGGATATTGAAGACTCTGAGGTATCAAATCTTCTTAATTTCTCTAAAACAAAGTTAAAACAAATCAAAGCATCAAATTCAAGGGATGATAATAATCAAAATTATCATTTAGTATCTATGGCGTTAATTCATGTAATAAAGATTTATGACGTTGGAGAAAAATATAATGCTTATTCTTGTCCAATGGTGAAAAAAAAATGGATCCAAAATAGCAGTAAAATGTCAAAGGTACACAATCCCTATGCTCCAAAGATGCCTCATTGTGGATCAAAAGATACTAATCTTTAATTACCTTTATACTTTAGGGAGTATTTTTATACTCCCTATCCTAAGAGCTCGAAATTATTCAAGAAGTTTTTCCTTTACTCTGTAGTATACCACAGGGTTTATAATTATCTTATGAAAAATGAATATACAATTGGAAAATTAGCAAAAGAGTCTGGAGTAACCACTGAAACAGTAAGGTTTTATGAGCAAAAGGGTTTAATTAAGCAACCTACAGTAAGTTCAGGGTTTAGAAAATATCCATATGACGACATCATTAAAATTAAATTTATTAAAAGAACACAAGAGCTTGGTTTCACTTTGAACGAAGCAAAAGAGTTATTAGAGCTTCGTGTGAATAGTAATGCTAAATGTGGTGAAGTTAAAACTAAAGCAGAACTTAAACTTAATGAAGTGGAAGATAAAATTAAAGATTTAAACAAAATAAAGCGTTCTTTAAAGAAGATGATTTACTCTTGTTCCAATAATGAAAGCTCAATTTCAAAGTGTCCAATTTTAGAATATTTTGAAAAGGATAAAAAATGATAAATGTAGAATTTATATTTGATAGGGATTGTCCAAATGTTAAATCGACTCGTATCAATTTGATGAAAGCTTTTTCAATTACAAAGTTGAATGCACATTGGAAAGAATGGAGTCGAAATTCTGATAAAGCTCCTGATTATGCTAGAAAACATGGATCTCCCACAATTTTAATTAATGGAAAAGATATTGTGGGTGTTGAGCCAGAGTCTGGAGCCAATTGTTGCAGAGTCTATGAAGGTGCCGGTGTTCCATCTGTTAAATTAATATCTTCCAAGTTATTGGAAGTAACAAACTTATCACATTCAAAAAATAATAAGCTGTTTGGGTTTCTTGGAACAGCATCTATTGGCCCAGGCGTTGGAGCTGCTTTTCTTGCTAAAGCAGCGTGTCCCTTTTGTTATCCGGCTATTGCAGGTTTTCTTTCAAGTATTGGTTTAGGGTTTTTGTTTAAAGGGGCTTACTTTTATGTTTTAGTGACATTGTTTTTAGCAATTACACTTTTTGGACTCGGTTTTAGAGCAAAGTCACGAAGAGGATATGGCCCACTTTATTTAGGTGTCTTTGGAGCTGTAATTGCAATAGTGTTTCACTATTTAAAAAATGATTATGTTTTTTATATTGGAATAGGTGTTTTAGTAGTTGCTTCGATCTGGAACTTAGTTCCATTGAAAAAGCAATGTGATGCTTGTAATTAAACTTAGGAGGATTATATGGCAAACAAAGTTGAAATTTTTAGTGCAGGATGCTCTGCTTGTGAGAGTGCGATTGAGCTAGTAAACGAAGTCGCTTGTGATAACTGCGAAATAAATATTCTTGATATGAATGATGCAGCAGTTTCGAGTCGTGCTAAAGAGCTAGGAATCGCAAGAGTTCCTGCCGTTGTTGTAAATGGAAAATTGGCAGATTGCTGCCAAGTTAAAGGCCCAACAAAAGAAGGTCTTAAAGCTGCCGGAATCGGAAATTAGTTCTTTCTTGTCAGCTTTTCAGTGAATTTTTTTAAAGACGGAAGCTCTTTTTGAACTTTCAACAGGGCTTCTTTTTTAATGGCCTTACTAGAAAAGTTTAAAACCGTAGTTCCTGAAATCACTGTACAATCTCTCTCTTATTAGATGTTAGGCATGCTTGACAAATCGTCATTGTGACAATATGTTAGGCATGCTTGACAAAAAGAGAGAATACCTTGGAATTTCAATTTGAGCAGTACTGGAAAGAATATGGGGAGAATGAACTCTCTCACTCAGAAACCCACTATCTACTGACAATTTATTCGTTACTGAGGAAGGACGGCAAATTACGAGCATCAACTATAGCTAAGGAGCTAAGTGTTAGTAGAAATGCTGTTCATTTGCAGCTAAAAAAACTAGCCGAGAAAAAGCTCGTCAAAATAAAAGAAAATTTTATTTCTCTGCCAAAACATTCAATTGAAATTGTCGAAAAAATTGCTAACAAGCGTCAGACAATGGTTGTCTTGCTGACTGAAGTGCTGGGTCTACCTCAAAGTATCGCCGTGATTGATAGTTGCAAGGTTGAGCATCTGCTATCTGATGAAACAGGAGAAGCGCTTCTTAAGTTTGTCAAGTTCTTACGCTCCGATCGTAAGGTTGTTCTTCAATTTTTAAAAGAATTTCAAAAATACTACTTACAATGTGATCCAGAAATTGGGTGTGGGCTTTGTGAGAATATACATTCAATGGAGAATACAAATGAAATCGAAGATTAGAAGTATATTTCTTTGTTTAATAATACTTATAAGTAATGTCGCATTAGCTGCAAAAAATGAAAATGAACTTGCAGTACACCTTTTGAGCTATCTTGCTCAAGATTATGGTGCTGCCGTTGAAAATGGCAAAGTCAAAAGTAAAGAGGAATATCAAGAGCAGCTTGATTTTTCTAATGAGGTTGTCCGAATCTCTTCAGAAAATGGCTATGATAATGATCTTAACGAGAGTGTCATTGCCCTTAATAGAGGAATCCTAGGAAAGAAGAGAGCTGATGAAATTGCATCGATGGCCAATAAAATTAAAGCGGATATTTTAAAGAAATTTAATCTTTCAACTTATCCTCAGAAACCGATTAATATGGTTAAAGCACAACAACTGTATAAAGAAAACTGTATGAGTTGCCATGGGCAAAATGGTTATGGTGATGGTAAAGCTGGAAAAGGTCTTGAACCAAGTCCTGCAAACTTTCATGATCTTGAAAGAATGCAAAATGTTTCTCCTTATGGGGCATTTAATACCATCACTCTCGGTGTTAATGGTACCGGCATGGCCCCACATGACTACCTCTCAGAGGAAGATAGATGGTCATTAGCATATTACATTTCTTCTTTTCGATTTCAAAATGTTAAAAAAGTTGAGGGGATGAGTTTGAATATAAAGGATAGTTCATCACTTTCAGATAATGAAATAAAAGAAAAATTTGGATTGGATGACAAAAAAGCATTGGGTGTAATTGCCAGCATTCGCGATAACAATTCAAACCCACCAAATAATGGTACTGGCAAGAAAAACCAACTTGAGATTCATCTGACTAAGGCCATTAAAGACTTAAAAGAAAGTCTAGTTCTATATGAAAATGGGCAGACTACGGAGGCCAAAAATCTTTCTTTGAATGCCTATCTAAAGAGTATTGAACCAGTTGAAGGAATTCTTAGGGAAAAACATAAAGGACTTGTTCCTGAAATAGAAACATCTCTTTCTAAATATAGATCGCTTTTAAATAAAAATGCACCGAAAGACGAATTGGCTAATGTGTTAAAGCCAATCATCTTTAAATTAAATAATGTCATTCAATCTCAAAATTATAAAACAACTGAAACCTCTTCATTTTTTATGGCATTTGGAATCGTTTTGAGAGAGGCCTTTGAAGCTGGATTAATAATATTTTTACTTTTGAGTTTTACACGTAAATCAAATGCAACAGTATTTAATAAGAATATCCATGTCGGGTGGATTTCATCTTTGGTTATAGGAGTCTCCTTGTACTTCATCTTAGATAAAATTATAAATATATCTGGAAAGATGGCTGAATCACTAGAGGGATATACTGCTCTGATTGCTTCGGGACTACTCTTTTACGTTGGATATTGGATGCACAAAAATACCGATATTAAAAAAATAACGAAAAGTTTAGTCGCTGCAGTTGATAGCTCGATCGGAAATGGTAAAGGTATAACATTGTTTCTAGTAGCTTTTACCGCAGCTTTTAGAGAGATTTTTGAAACGCTCTTATTCCTAAAAATACTCGTCCTTGATGGACATCAAAAGTTTTATCTTGGGGCTGGTGCATTTGTTGCGATAGCATTAACCCTGGTTATCATTACTGTGGCAGTTCGATACTCAATAAAACTTAATTTGAAGTATCTATTTAAGGCTTCAACTATATTGATCTTATCTTTATCTACAATTTACTTGGGTAAAGGAATTGGTGCTCTTCAAAAAACAGGTTCGTTTGTTCAAACTACATTTGATGGTTATTCAATTCCATCTTTAGGGTTTAATTCGACTATAGAGGTTTTAGTTGCGCAAGTTGGCATGGTAATACTTATTCTTACTTATATTCTTGTCAGTAATTATAGAAAGAAAGAATTTGTTGAGAGCGAAATATAAATGAAAAAAACAATTGTAAAAATACCAAAGATGGACTGTCCATCAGAAATTAAAATGATTGAGGGTCTGATAGAAAAGTTTGATTCAAAAACAAAGATGGATTTTAACTTGGAAGATAGAGCGGTCATTTTTTATCATGATATT
>CAYFHZ010000252.1:0-5259 GCA_964342535.1 uncultured Bacteriovoracaceae bacterium
TTAAAACGATCTACGAATCTGTCAGTTGAGAGTAGAAAATTTTTAATATCATCTCTTTTTCTTGATGCAATTTTAGGTGAGTCATAGGATTTATTAACGAAATCATAGTAGTGAATTTCATCTATAAGTGCTGCCAGTGCTTGAGTTAAGGTTAGACTGGTAAAGAGGTGATTATACTTTTTAATAATCGCCATAAAGTCTCTTAGCTTTTCCCCTTTTTGAGTGGTATCAAGCTGAGCTTCCTGTTCAATCACTTCAAAAAGAGTGAGTTTTCTCTCACTGGATAATGCCAGATATTTTTTTAATGTTTGAGTACCAATTCCTCGGTTAGGAATATTGAGAATTCGTCTAAGAGACAACTCGTCTTTATGATTGTAAATAACTGAAAGGTAGGCGATAAGATCTTTAATTTCTTTTTTCTCGTAAAATTTCTGTCCCCCAATAATAGTATAAGGAACTTGTGAAAGTCTCAGCTGATCCTCAAGAGGAGGTACTTGGGTGTTACTGCGATAAAGAATAGCAACTTCTCCGAGAAATTTTCCTTCTTTTTGAATTTTTATGATTTCATCTACTACAACTTGAGCTTCATGATCTCCATTAGCACAGGCCCAAAGTTGTGGTTCAATCCCATCAGTGACATGGGTTCTCATGGTTTTATCTTTTCTTTTAATATTTTCTTTGATGACTTTATTGGCCAATGTAAGTATTTTATCAGTTGAACGATAATTATGTTCTAATTTTATAACCGTGGTATTAGGGTAGAGTTTTTCAAAGTTTAAGATATTTGTAATGTCTGCACCTCTAAAGGCATAGATAGATTGATCATCATCTCCAACAACGCAAATATTATGATGAACACTGGTAAGTGCGCGAACCATCTCAAATTGTAATCCATTAGTATCTTGATACTCATCAATCATGATGTATTTATATCGTTTTGAATATTTTTCTGCTATATCAGGTCTTGCTTGAAAAAGTTTTACACAAAGAAAAAGGATATCATCAAAATCTACCGCATTATAAAAATGAAGTTTATCTTGGTAGTAATGATAAACAAATTCTGTAGCTTCATCATAAGCATTTTCTGGATCATAGTACTCAGTATCCTTAAACTCTTCAGCAGAAATGCCTGCATTTTTGAGGACTCCAATTTTTGACATAATTGTTTTTTTATCAAAAGCTTCTTTACCGAGTTTAATTTTTTTTAGGCCTTCACGAACAATACTCATTTGATCACCTTGATCGTATATGGTGAAGTCTTTGTTATAACCAATATGTTGAATATCTTCTCGCAAGATACGAATTCCCAAAGAGTGAAATGTAGATAGAGTGATACCCCTTTTTTTTCGAGGCCCAAGTAATTTAGCGACTCTTTCATGCATTTCTGTAGCTGCTTTATTTGTAAAACTTACGGCCAATATTTCCTGAGGAGGAATTCTTAGATTATCAATCATATGCCCAATTCGATAGGTCAGTGTTCTTGTTTTACCTGAACCAGCTCCAGCGAGGATAAGTACAGGGCCATTTACAGTTTCGGCAGCGTGTCGTTGTTCGGGGTTGAGTCCGGCTAAATCAATCATGAGAGATAATTTAAAATCCTTCACTTTAGCTGTAAAGAGATACCTTCAATTTGCCAAAATAAGTTAGCATATTCTTTTTTTTAGATAAAAATTATTTACACTGTTTTCTTAAGGTTTTAATTAAGACTTTAGTAAAATCATATACTTCAATGGATCTCAGAGGTTTTATTAAAATATACCTATTAAAATAGTCAAGCAAAGTGTTTTTAACCCGATAAAGTACTGAACTTTAGGAGTTATGGAATGAAAACTTGGAAAATTTTAATTTTAAGCTTGATTACTATAGTCATGACCAGTTGTGCTCAAGGTCCGGGAACAAGTAATCTTAAAGTTTCAGTGGCAGCAGTTACCGGAAGTGCAAATTTTCCAGGTGGACTTTTTTTTATGGGAAGAAATCAGGCAGGTGGAAAGTTTCTAAGAAAAGTTCCTGCAGCAGATACCATGGAGATTGAATTACCAAATGGAATTTATGATTTTATGGTAGTTGGCTGGGATGGAGATGATTTTTATAAAGGTAATAATTTCTGTTCAATGCAAAAACAAATTGCTCTTGAAGGAGGGGATCTTCCTATTGAAATGAATGTTTCTCAAGGACAATGTGATAATGCTCTTATTAAAGGTGTGGAACCAAATGGCATGGTTAATTTTCCACCTCTTTATATAACCTCATGTACTGGGATTCAAGAACATATTGCTCTTGGAGGAAAAATTCCACTTGATTTAAATTGCGATGGATCAACTGATATGTTTCCAGGTGGAGATGTCTCTTATGAAGTATCAATTATAGAACAAACAATTGATGGTTCAGTCTCAATTGAGGCCCTTACAACTTGTATAGCAGGAAATGATTTAAGTACCTACTCTTTACCTGCAGGTAATCTGGCCGAAGAAATTTTTATCCCTGTTGTAATAAATGCTTATAGTGAAGCAGAGTGTGCAGGAACACAAAGTATTTATACGTTTAAGGAAGGATTACTAGCAGCTGCTAATGATTCTAGAGGTGTTGCGAGTATTGATTATTCAACAAATATTTCAAAAGTTTTTTTACATAAAAATCAATGTAATCCTATTCAAAAAGAGAAAGCAGGTTTTGCTGCAGAAGCTATGTATGATGGTTCAGTCCCGTATAATCTTATTTGTACTGCAGGCCAGTTTGAATCGATTGCAAACGCTGCCTCAGGAAGTATCTATGAGCTAGGAGCTGATATAGATATGAGTACTGCACATACAGTGCCTTTATTAAATGGAAGTTTGTACGGACAAGGCTTTAGTCTTATGGATGGGACAGAAGCTGTCTTTCAAGATATTTATACAATTGGAAGTGATATAAGAATCTCAGATATTGGAATTGTTAATTATCAAGTACAAGAAAATGGCCTAGATGATATTGGTGTGTTTGCTAATTTTATTCAAAATAAAAATACTGGATATAAACTTGAAATTACTGATATGTATTTTGATGAAAATACCTTGCTAGAAGTTTATGATCCTGGAATTGATGTGCATGTTGGGATACTTGCTGGGGAGATTGATTTTGAAACAGCGAATTCTAACGATAGTATCGAAATTAGAAATATTGAATCTTATGGAAATATCACGCTAACAAACGGAAATAATAAAACAACCAAAATTGGTGGGCTGATTGGTAATTTCGTAAGCGTTGTAAATTTAGCAAAGATTGAGTTTTCTTCCGTTGGAAATAATGTCTATGAACCTTTTGCTGATTATGGGGAAGTTAAAATCTTAGGAGATGATAAAACAACTAAAGTAGGTGGTCTTGTAGGGCAAGCAAAAAATATTGAATTTGATACTGTTTCATCTCGAGTTGAAATTGCTGGAAAATCATACCTTGGTGGTATTATTGGGGATATTATTGATAGTGATAATGTTTTAAGAAATATTTTCTCAGAAGTTAATTTTCTTCCTCAATATGTTGCTACTTATCCTTCGCGTATTGGAGGTATTCTTGGAGCAAGTGCTAATTATGGAATTGATATTTCAGGTGCGTTTACGAGAGTAAAGATTGATTCTGATCATAAAGTAAGTCAGGTTGGGGGATTTATTGGTTCCGTTGGTGCAACTAGTGATCGAGTTACAATTAAAAACTCTAAGGCCATAGTCGATTTTGAATTTGATGGAGATATTGTGGGCGGAGCCATTGGAGAATATTCTAACTCCAGTGCCACAAATGATGATGTTGAAAGTACTGGATTTTTCTGTGATCGTTGTCTTATAGAAGGAAATATAGGAAAAAAAGGAAATACGGATGCATGGAATGATTACCGAGGTGGGTTTGCTGGTGTCATTCAAGGTGGACGTTTTAAGATGTCTATTGCAAATCTTGATGCAATTGAAGGAAATAATTATATTGCAACTGGTTTTGGACAAGGAACAGAAGCATCCATATGGGAGTCGCAACTTGCAGGAGATATTATTGTTACCGGTGCATCTGCATCAGAAATTGTAGGTGAAGTTGTGATGGCAAATACTAGTATTGGTTATTCGAATACATCATTTTATAAAGATATACTTAGTAAAGCTCAGTTAAAAGTTCAAAAAAGTTCGCCTAATTTAACCACTTTAAGAGTTGGAAAAATGTATGGGCATATGGATAATAATACGTCAGTTAGTTATGCTTCAAATTATTTTGACAATATAATAGCACCAAGTAAGATGTTAAATGATGTCGAGTCGGAGATAGCTTTATCTGAATACCGTTACTGTGGTGAGAAAACAGGTGGTTCAGGTTTATGTTTGTCATCAGGATCTGAGTCGGTAATCTTATCTATGTCAGCTATTTCAGTAGCAAACTCTGGAGATTGTGGGACTCGGTCTATTGCTACTCCATTTGAAGATAGTGATGATGGGATTGATTGCCATTTGATTTTTGAAAAGAAATGGAAAAAGTATACAAGAGATGCCATTAAATTTGCAGGTAAGTATTCTGCAGGAAATCTGTTTCAACCTTTTCCTATTGATGATGAAAGTGAATGGATAGGGTTAGCAACAGATGCTTTTTTAATGAAGCAAACATATTCTCTGCAAAAAGATTTAAATTTTTCAGGTGGTACTATTTCTTCTATAGGTAGTAATAGTGGTGATAATATTTTTAGTGGAAGAATTATTGCAAATAATCATTCATTTAATGACTTTACTGTGGCAGGTACAGGATTAATCGTTGCAACTAATGGAGCAACAATTGGTTGGTATGATGATCCACTTATTATTAAAAATGGGACAATTGCGTGTAATGCAAATTCATGTGGAGTTCTAGGAGTAGCTCAAAATACAAATTTATTTATTAGAGCATATAATGTTGATGTTGAGGGGCTTGGTTATAATAATATTGGTGGTTTTGTTGGGATAGCAACAGAACGAGTTAGTATTAAAGAAAGTGGATTTTTCGGTAGCGTCACTGGTACATCTGTTGTAGGAGGCGCTGTTGGTTCAGTCACAAGTTCAAACGATGATTTTGAATTAGAAGAGTCTGTTATTTCTCTTTCAAAATTAGAGGCAACGACTAATTATCTTGGTGGATTTTTTGGGAATAGTTCAAGTCCTAATACAATCAAAATAAAAAAATCATATCTTGTAGCAACAACTTATCAATTCCTCTAAATAATATATTAACTTACCATTTCAATTATAATAAATATTTTGCATTTGGTGATTTTACTTT
>CAYFHZ010000253.1:0-5244 GCA_964342535.1 uncultured Bacteriovoracaceae bacterium
AAAGCACCCTAGTATATTGACGATAAAAGTCCCTGTAGGGAAACTTCCTTGTTGTTGACCAATTATAGATTCGATAAAGTAGCGTGCAAAAACACCTGCAACACCACATATGGCCAACAATATTAGTTTCATTAATTTAGCGTTCTACTTTGAACATATAATCTAAAAATTTTGTCTTTTGTACGTCTGATAGAGAAGTTACCTTCTTCTCTTTGTGAAATGAGAAAGTCATAAAAGTCTGGAGCGGTTTCTGATATTTCTAGAACTGATTTTCCTTCATGTTCACCGAAATCAATTACAACCATTTCTTCTGCAATAATACCTGTTAGTGGGCTTACTTCTTGTTGCAAAGCCATTTATTCCCTCCTTAGAATAGTCTGATATTTTATAATTAAGCATTCCTTTGCTTAATTTAATTCTGTAATAATTTTAAGACTTTGCAAAGGAAAAAGTGATAAATTATTTACCTAAAAACTGCTTTATAAAATAAACGAGAGCTTTAAACTCTTGAGGGTATTCATCAGAAATAACCTTCTTTAAAAGTTCAAGTGCCTTAAATGAGCTGATGGACTGACGGTATGGACGTTGGCTTGTCATCGCAGTAATGATGTCAGTAGCACTTAGAAGAGTTGACTCAATTCCTGTTAAATATTTTTCTTCAGGTTCTATCGTTTTGTTTTGAACTAAGCTTTGGATTTTATAATTTAGATAATGATGATTTCTTATCAAACTCAGCTGATTTTTGGTAAGAGGAACTCTTCCATCAAGTAATAACATCGAGTTTTTGGCATGGTTAGCAAATAAGTCTCGATCAAATTCACTTAAATGGGCTTGTTCAAATTTTTCTCTTGGAATAAAACTCATGCCTAAGTCTTTAAAGTAGCTAGTGAGAAAAAGTGCTTCTACTTCTCTTTCATTAAAAATTTTTAATGATTGAAGAAAACTTAAAAACATAAATGAAGAGAGTAGGGGTTGGGTTATCGTAAAGTGGTATTTTGACTCTGCTAAATGATGATAAAGCATTTTAGGCATCTCTTTATTTTGCAGCATAAGTAGGCCGAGGTTTCTTGAGTTTTGAAATTGATTTGAAAGGAGTTCATCATTGAAGGGATCATTATATAAATTACCCATTTGCATGCTTAAAAGATTAGTATGTTTTAATGCATTTTTTTCAATATTTCCTATAGAGAGTGAGCGGGTTAGCTTTGTAAGTTCAACCTTTAGTCTTGAGTTAATATGTTCAAAGTCGAGATGATTAATAAAAATATTTTGGCTTGATTCTTTTGCATATTTAGAAATAAAAGCAGAGGTAATACCCTCATGAGCATCAAGAACGAGCTTAAACTCACCACTGATGTAGTGAAAAGCTGGGTATTCTAGAGAGTCCACAAAAAGAAGTTGACCAATAAAGATTGGTTTAAGTTGGAAACTAAGACGATGTTTTTCGAGGGGACTCATCACTTCTAAGCTATTCATGTATATATTATAATCTAAAAGATTTTGTTAAGATAGCTCTGTAATTATCTGCTTGATCCATTCAGAATATTCAATTCCGTAATTTTGCATCATCATAGGAAACATAGAAATTTTGGTATGACCAGGAAATGTATTTATTTCATTTATAAAGACTTCACCAGAATCCGCTAGGAAAAAATCAACTCTTGATAAATGACGAAGTTTAAGTATGTGGTATGCAGCTGTTGCCTGTCTGTAAATTTCATCAAGGTGTAAGTCCGTAATGTTCGGAGCTTCTACATGTGTCGTTGTCTTAGAGTTTTCGTTATATTTTTCTTCATAACTATAAAAATTTGAAGGACAGTCAATTTCACCAGGTTTGGTAATATGTACTTTGTCATTATGTTCAAAAATAGCTACTTCAAGTTCTCTTCCTATAATTTCTTTTTCAATGATCACATAAGGAGAAAAATTAAATGCTTCCTTTAAGCTTGACTCAAGCTCTTGAGAGTTAACACAACGATAACATCCAACTGATGAACCCTGATTAGTCGCTTTGACGTATACAGTTTGATGTTGACTCATAAACTCAGTTGCTTTTTCAATTTCAAGAGTAGTTAGGTCTTTAACGATATGAAAAGGAGTTGTTTTTATACCCACTTTCTCAAGCCAAAGTTTTGTTGAAAGCTTATTAAAACATAATAAGCTGGTTTCAGGGTTACATCCAAGATAAGGAAGTTGAATAAGCTCAAAGTAAGCTTGTATTTCTCCTGTCTCTCCTGGTGTTCCATGGAAGCAAGGAATTGCAAAGTCGATTTTAATTTTTTGTTCTTGTGTAATTAATTCTTTTTTAAAATTTAATTCACAACTTTCTCCACTTGATGACCAATGAAAATGTTTATCAACGGTCACTTCTATAACTTTATATTCACTAGGAAGCTGGCTTCTTATAAAAGATGACGAAATTAATGATATCTCATGCTCTGTACCACCACCACCACTCAGGAGTAAAATATTTTTCATTTTAATCTCTAAGCTGAGCAGGGACTTTCTCAGCATTCAAAGTTTTCACATGAGAAAAAAGTTGTTCTAATGTTAGTACATTTGTGTCTTGCGACCCGTAAGCTCTCATAGATACAGTACTAGACTCAGCTTCTTTATCTCCAATGACAAGCATAAATGGAACTTTGGCTTTTTGAATAGATCTTGTTTTTTTACCAAGTGTTTCATTTGATAAATCTACTCTTGATCTTATCTCAAGTTTCATCAGTTCATTATTCACTTTTTGTGCATAATCAGAGTGAGCTTCGTTATTTACTGGAACGATAACGATTTGTTCAGGGGCAAGCCAAAATGGAAAAACACCTGCTATATGTTCTAAGTAAACTCCAAAAAATCTTTCTAGTGAGCCTAAAAGAGCTCTATGGATAACAACAGGTCTTTCTTCTGACCCTTCACTATTTTTAAATTTAAGGTCAAATCTTTCAGGCAGCTGAAAGTCTAACTGGATTGTACCTAGTTGGTAATATCTTCCAATTGCATCTGAAATTTGTATATCAATTTTTGGGCCATAGAAAGCTCCATCACCTTCATTAATATGAAATTTATGTCCCGAGCTAGATAGTGCAGCCTCTAAAGCTTTTTCGGCCATATCCCATGTTGCATCATCACCAACTTTCTTTTCAGGACGAGTTGAAAGTCCAATTTTAAAATCCTTAAATCCAAAATGATCGTAGCAAATCATATACATTTTAAGGAGCTTGGAAATTTCCGCTTGAATATCATGAGTTGAAACAAAGATATGTCCATCATCTTGGCAAAATGTTCTAACACGAGTTAACCCTGCAAGCGTACCACTTCTTTCGTTTCTATGGAGACGTCCAAAGTCAGCAAATCTTAATGGTAGATCTCTATAGGAATATTGTTTGTGTTTATACATGAGCATATGACAGGGACAATTCATTGGTTTTATGGCCATTTCTTTATGATCATCCTCAGTGAAAAACATATCATCAGCATAATTGTCATAATGCCCTGAAGTTTTCCAAAGGTTTACATCTAAAACTTGGGGTGTAATGACTTCTTTATAATCAAATTTTGCGTAAATTCTTCGCATAAAGTTGATTAGCTCATTATAAACGACTGTGCCTTTTGGCTCAAAAAAAGGAGATCCAGGAGCTGCAGGGTCAAATAAAAATAAATCAAGCTCTTTACCCAGTTTTCGATGATCTCTTTTTTTAGCCTCTTCAAGAAAAGCTAAATGTTGTTTAAGCTCTTCTTTACTTTGGAAGCAGGCTGCATAGATTCTTTGAAGCATTGGTCTTTTCTCATCACCTCTCCAATAAGCACCTGCTGTATGTAAAAGCTTAAAATTGAAATTTAACTCTTTTGTATTTGCGACGTGTGGTCCTCTGCAAAGGTCTACAAATTTATCTCCTTGTGTATAATACGAGATAACGTCCCCCTCTGGCAGGTCATTAATAAGTTCAAGTTTATACTCTTGTCCTTTTTCAGCAAATAATTTGAGAGCCTCCTCTCTGGAAACTTCAAAACGAGTTATTTCATCTCCTCGTTTGATTATTTCTTTCATTTTTTTTTCTATTATTTTGAGATCTTCATCTTGGATTCTCTGGTCCATATCAATATCGTAATAAAAGCCATTTTCAATCGTTGGACCAATTCCAAGTTTAACGGTTTTGGTAGGATAAAGTTCCTGAACTGCTTGGGCCATTAAGTGCGCTGTGGAGTGACGAAGAGTATCTAAATCATACTGGGCCATTTTTAATCCTACCTTTTGTTAAAATTTAAGCGGAATACTTATCAAGTATTTTACGTTTTAACAATAAGTTAGCAAGTTGGATTTTATAAATAAATTTTTTATAAAACAGATTTTATTTTTCAATTACTTGAAATCTCATTGAAATAATAACAAGGTGTAAGAAAAAAAACGTGAAAAAAGTATCAGATTCATAAAATCAGATGTTTAGCCGTTTTACATATAGCATTGTTTGATGTAAGTTTTAGCCGAGATTGAGAGAAAATTAAGGAAAAATATTTATGAGTACACCTTTAAATGAGAAAGAAGAGAGAAAAAAATCCCAAGAATATCATTTAACAAAAGATGAAGGTAAGCGATTAATTGAAGAGCATACAGAAGATGAATCGAAGCTTTTAGGAGAAGGTTATTATCGATTGGCCAAAGTCTATTATGACAAGGCGGATTTAGATATGGCAAAGGACTATTTTCTAAAGACTTTAGAAAAAACAGAATATCCTAGAGACGTTTTCCCAATGTTTAAGTGCTATGGATTTCTCATCCGTATTTTCTCTGAAACTCAAAATGAGATTGAAGCACAAAAGTACATTGAGGAAGCTGAAAAAATCATTGATTTATTTCAAAGAAACTCTGGAAGTATAAGCAGTAACTTATTCTACAATAGTGCAATGGTTAGTACTTATAAAGGTAATTTTGAAGAAGCTCTGGAAAACTTTCAACTTTCCTATCAAAATGCTCAAAAAGAAAATGAGCCAGAACTTATGGCCAAGGGCCTTTACGGAATGGCAAATGCTTTTTTTAACTTGAAAAACTACAAAGAAGCTTCGTTACGACTTGAACAATTAAAAGAATTACTAATGATTCTTCAAAAAGACTACCTTAAAGGGAGTATGTACATGCTTCTGGGCCATGTTAATCGTGAAACAGGCAATTACGAAGTTGCAAATCAAGCATACGATGAAGCGATTAAATACCTCCAGCATAAAAACTGTTGGAACCTTTTTGGATATATT
>CAYFHZ010000254.1:0-5225 GCA_964342535.1 uncultured Bacteriovoracaceae bacterium
TTTCTTCTTTTTCTGCACCAAAATAGCCTGCATTAATTGAATATGAAATTAGCCCAATATCCTCTAAGAATCCTGTATCGGGGCCAGAAATAAATGCATCTGGAATCTCGCTATCTTTAGGATTTTTCATAAAGCTAGGAGCTGTTTTCCCCTCATATGCAGAAACATTTGGATAATATTTTTCAAACAACTTTTGAATTGGCGTAATATCTCCAACACGAATTGTACTGACACTAACCTTTTTGTTTAATAGCTCTTCTGATTTACTGAATAGCTCTCTTAACTCTTCTTCTGTTTTTTCATTTAAGCCACCATCACCAAAAGGTAAAAAGAATTGATCTGTTGAACTAAAACCTGGGGATTTTTGATGGTGTTCTCTCCATACCTTTTTGAACATTTTCCCAATTGCAATTCTCTCTTCTTCAGAAAACTTTTCTAGCCCTTTATCAGTAAAAGTAAGAGCATAAGTTCTAATGTTCATCGTTGTATGTAAATTACCTTTATTTTCCTTAGAGAATTCAATCACCTTTTCCGCAGGCAACTTATCAATAGTTGTAATGTAATCAATCTTTCCAGACTTGAATTGATCTAATGAGTTCTCATATCCTTCAATTCCAGATGGAACAATAACGATTTCCTGTGGAATATCTTCTTTGTAATGATAGTGAGTCTTATTACTCGCCAATACGATATTACCTTTTCCATCATCACTTTTGACATAATAAGGCCCAGACGTATTTTTGTAGTCCTTAATATCTAAACTAACTGGATCGACTGAGCTTTTAGGAATAATAGCAAAGTCTAATGCTGCCATCATTGGTAAGAGAAATTCTTTTTTCTCAGCAGGAGCTAATACAAGTTTATTTCCTTCAACTCTAATACCTGAACAAGAGTCTTCAATTGATTTCAACTCTAAATCAGTACACATCAAGTCGTGAAAATTTCCATGTGTATTTCCTCTCTTTATAAGAAGACGCTTTAAAGAAAACTCAACATCATGTGCAGTAATGCTTTTTCCATCTGCTGTTTTCAGGTTATCCCTGATATGAAAATGTAATTCGTTCCCTACCCACTCAAAGCGATCAGCAACCCCAGGAACAGGTTCTCCATTCTCAGGATGAAGTTCAATTAGAGGACTGTAAATGTTCTCTAAAAGAATATACTCGGGTGCATAGTGAATCCTAGTCGGCTCATATACAGACAATGGTTTATCGTATGGAAATGCTACTCTTAAAGTCATATTTTTATCTCTTTTAAAATTCTTAACAACGAGAATAGTTAATACTACAGATACGCAAACTATTACTCCTGCTTGTATAAACTTTCTCATAATTACCTACATGCAAATAGTGCCAGTTTTACTAATATCATCTCTCTCAAGAATACCCATTCCATCTAAAATTTCTGTAAGGTTTCTCTTTGAGACTTCTTCGAGCGAATAAACGTCAAAGGCTTCTTTTACGTTTTCAACTACGAAAGCAACATTTTCATCTGACTGCCCTGCTTTTTTAAGTTCTTTTGCAAGAGTTCCATAATTTACAAGTGGCATTTTCAGACCAGAAAGTTCAGAAACGATTCCTCTTTTCTTCATCTCTTGAAAGATTTCATCTTTATTCAAAACAATTCTTTCAAGAACTGGTTTTGTTTCTTCTTTTGTAACTTCAACTTTAGGTTTGTCACATGCCAAAGCATTACCTGAAACAAGACAACTTAAAATTAACAATGTTCTCTTTTTCATGTTTACTGGTTTCATTCATCCCCCTAAATACTGCTAAGAAGCTCTCTTGCTTCGTTGCTAGATACATTTTTAAGATTATTTTTAGTTAAAAAATCAATTAATGTCGTTCTCTTCATGTCTAACATATCTGCGGCATGTTTCTTATTATTGTCACACAAGGTTAAGGCCCTAAGAACAAGTTTTGTTTTTTCTTTTAGTTGCTTCTCTTCTAGCGTTTTCATTGTGTAAACCGACATATCATTTGATTTTTGTTCAATACTTTCTAAGCACAAATCTTTGGCCATAACCTTCTCATCCTTAGAATTGATAATAGATTTCTTAATCACCATTTCTAATTCACGAACATTACCTGGCCAATCATGCTTTTTAAGCTCAAAGTAAGCACCTTGTGCAAATGAGACTTCTTCTTCAGGACTATGCTTTTTAAGAAAGTGAAGGATCAAAGGCTTTATATCCTCCTTCCTATCGTTCAGCGTAGGTATCAATAAATCCAATTCATAAATTCTGAAAAATAAGTCAGGTAAGAATGTTCCTTCCTCAACCATTTTTCTTAAAGAAGGCTTTGCAGCGACAATAAGCCTGAATTGAACAGGTTTTTCTTTATGCTCACCAACTTTAACAATTGATCTATTTTGAATAAGTCTCAATAGCTTCGCTTGAGCATCTGCATTCAAGTGATGAATTTCATCTAAGAATAAAGTTCCACCATCTGCCGCTTCAACAAATCCTGTACGGTCTCTATCTGCTCCTGTAAACGCTCCCTTAACATGACCAAACATTTCACTTTCAAATAAATCTGTTTTGTCTTTGTAACGAGTACAATCAACACTAATAAACTCTTTCTCTGCCTGTAGTGAGTTCTTGTGAATTCCTCTAGCAAAAACTTCTTTACCTGTTCCTGTCTCACCTAAAAGCATTACAGTAATATCTTTTTTGGAGTGCTCGAAAGCTTTCAAGGCGACTTCACCCATTGCCTTAGAAACACCAATTACGCCGAGCTTATCCATTGCCATCTTCTCTCGTTGATTGGCATAGAAATCTTCAGTATCTTCGCAAAGCTGTTCAATTTTTCTCTTTTGCTCCCTGGCCAGCTCGATATAAGCTAGTAATTGCTCCTTCTTAAATGGCTTCCAGAGGTTTTTGTCTGCTCCTGCTTCTTTCCAACTCTTCAAAGCTTCTGATGAATAATCACCTGAGAGCATTACAACCTGAACTTGAGGATTTAATTTTCTGATCTCTCTAACAACCATTGGCCCAAGAACTTCAACTTTCTGGTTCTCTTGTTTGTACTGGTTATCAACCAGAATTGAGACAAATGCATTTGGAGACTTTCGAAATAGCCTTACACCCTCTTCAGGGCTACTTGCAGTATCAACAATAATACTAGTATCTTTTAGAGCTGCCTTAACTGCATCTAAAACTAAATATTCATCGTCTATAACTAAAATACGTTCGTTCATTTCTATTTCCTCCACAAACTTTTATTACAAAGTGTGTGCCAAATGGCTGACCTCAAGAAATTCAATGAGGTAACGCCCCAAGTAATACTATTGGAATAAATAAATTGTAAAAAAGTGTCGGAACTCCGTCACTTGAGCAGATAATAAGGAATAAAAAATGGCTTAACCGCTTGAAACTATAGGGTGAAAAACTTCTTAGTATCTCTGTCGGGCTTCCGACATTCAGCTACATAAAGTTTTAAACTAGGTTACTAATACATTGATTTTATTTAACTATTAAGCAACAACTTACAATGTCGAATTTCCGTCATCATGTAAAATATTCAGAGCAATAAAGCTAAAATAGCCTGTTTTTACGATTCTTTTTAAATTTTAGGCTTTTCGCTGATTCACAAATTCTTTGATTAATTCCATAATCTTAGCCATTGCCTCTTCATCAACTTCGTCTGTAGAGTTTGTATCATCATCTTCCCGATCAATACCATTTCTCTTATCGGCCATCGAGTCCTGGCCACACCTAAGCAAGTCTTCAATTGCTTCAATTTCCTCTCCTAGCTTTCTTAAAATTTGACCAACTCCATAGAATTCTTCCCCATCAAAGCAAATATCTCTAGCTCCTGTTGTGAAAAGACCACCAAGACCTTTAAGTGAACCATTTATCCTCCAAAGTCTTTCACAGGTCTTATCAATTAATTTCTTAGTTAGATGCTCCATTATTACCTCCCAAACCAATCACGGATATATCAGTGATGACTATAGCGGATAATTCCGTGATCATCAATATATAAATTGGGGAAAGAATTGTGAGCAGAATCACTATTGATCAAATTGAAAATAGAAAGACTAAACACTTGGCCAAAAGATTACAGCAAAATGTCCAAAGACTTTTAGATGAAAAAAATTGGACTATGCAAGAGCTTGCTGACAAAGCCAAACTGTCCATTGGTACGATTCAAGAGATCAACCAGGGAAAAATGACTAATCCTAGACTTCAAACAATTGTTGATTTGAGTGACGGACTAAAAATAGCCGACCCTTTGGAACTTTTAAAGAATTAACCTAGTTTTCTAATCATCTGAAGATATTGAATCATCAACAACTTCAATTCCTTTCTTCGTAATATAGTAAGCAGCCGCACCGTCTATTCCTACACCTATACTTCCTGCAATCAAAATAGACCTATTGTAAGACGATTGACCAACTTGTTCTCTATAATTCACACCATCAGGTTTGATTTTTCTTTGAATATTTCCAATAACCTTAGGATTTAAGCCAATCTCTTTAATTGTCGTGTCTAGTATAGTCTCAACATTTTTATCCAAAGATCCTTGATCTGCTAAAGTTTTTCTTAAAACACTAAAAAAATATTCTAAATTTTTTACTTGTTTGTCACTAGAAACTTTTCCTGTACCATTATGTATTTTTTCAGAGCTTTCTTTACCTAGTTTAGTATCTTTAAATAATCTCATATCAACAAAACTCGCTCTATGAGTATTTAAGTTATCTAGCAGTCCCCCTACAAGTTTATTCACTTGATCTGTTCCTAATTGCTCCTTTAATCTCCATAAGGTATTTGAAATATACAATGAATTATTATGAGAAGGAGATTTATCCATATCTGTAATATCGTTCATTCTCGAACTACCAGAAAAACCACCATGCTCTCTCCTTGCAACATCTCTAATAGGAACTCCTTCTTTTAATGCACCTACTCCATTTCTTGAAACATTCCTATTTAATGAAAATAAAAAATCAGCGAATGCTTCTTGGAATGTGGAATTCTTATTAATAAAGGCATTATAATTAAAAGTTGCATGTAAAATGTCATGCCCTCTTTCATGCAACAAAATACTTTCATCAAAAACACCATCAGTTTTTCTTATTATTGGGTCCATTCTTATAACAACGCTCGATTTTCCATCCCAAACATTGAATATTTCTCTAGGATAAGTATGAGGGCCTCCCGAAGGAACCAGTGGAATATCGTCAAAGATGACCTTCGTATCATCTGGGACTTTAAATCCTAA
>CAYFHZ010000255.1:0-5207 GCA_964342535.1 uncultured Bacteriovoracaceae bacterium
GCTAAAAATTGCACAGAAAGAATTAAGGTTGTAACAATAACCGCTCTTCCACTTGTTTTAAGAGTGTAAGAAACGGCATCTACAGGTGCTTTTCCCTCTCGCATGTATTTTCTGATTCCAGTGACAATATGAATTGTATCATCTATTGCTATACCTAGTGTAACTGATGCAATCATTGCTGTACCAATATCAAGAAAGATACCAAATATCCCCATAATTCCAAACATGACAATAATAGGAGCAATATTAGGAATCATTCCAAGAATGGCCAACCAAAAGTTTCGCCAAATAATCAAAACAACAATAAAAATAAGAATCATACTTAAATATAAACTCTTATATAAATCATTTACGACGATATCTTCTTGATCTGAAAAAACCTTACCATAACCTGTAAGTGATAACTTTATATCTCTATCAAAATGAAGATCTTTAATATGGTTCTCAATCTTAGTCACAGTATTCTCAATTGCATTCGCACCTTCAACTGTAAGATTCATTGTGAATTTTATAGTTTTAAAATCACGACTTAAAAAATCGTACAGATCTGTTCCATCATATATAAATAAATACTGTTCAATTAATTCCCTTGTTTCAGGTACAATAAAATAAGCCTCATCTTCACCATGAAATGCCCAGTGAAATTGTTTTATTATATCATTTGGGCCAAATACTCTATTCACTTCGGGTATTTCTAGTATTTTTAATTTAAGTGACTCCAATTTACGATGAAAATCTGGACTCACAAATTTCATTTTTCCTTTCGGGTCTTCAAGTAGAAGATTAACAGTTGTAACTCCTGAAAAGTTCTTTTTTATGAGATCTTTAGACTTATTTAATTCGTGTTCTTCAGAGAAAAATTTATAAACATTTGACTCTGACTCAACTCTTAGAATTTGAGTTGCGCAGATAATAAGAAGGAAACTAAATAGTAAAATAATTCTACCTGGGTAGATTTTATTTAGGTAAATAGTTTTTTCTAATAGCTTTATAAAAAAGGAGCTCTCACCGATTGGCCTCCATTTTTTAGAACAAAACGTATCAAGAGCTGCTGGTATAAAGTATAACACTAAGACATATAATAGCATTGTCCCGAAAGAAGCTACTATTCCTACTGCACGCATCGAAGGTAAGTCACTAAAGGCCAAACTCCCCATTCCTATAGCAGTTGTTAATGCTGAATAAAAAGATGGTCTTCTCACCTCCCCAACTGCTCTTTTAAGAGCTGTGTGAAAATCATGTTCACCCTGCTCATGTTGAAATGCACTATATAAGTGTATAGCAAATGCAGTATTAAGGGCCATCATTAAAGTTGGGATGACGGATGCAAATAAATTATAATCATAGCCTAGGGAAGCAAAAAACCCCATGCAGATTGAATTCGCCATCATTGTTGTTGCAGCACTCAATAAAACGGCCACCCAAGAGTGATACATAATATATAAAAGTAAAAATCCAAAAATGACAATAATAGGAATTATAATATTCATAATTGTCATTGATTCATGAAATTGCATCAAGTCGACAGCAAAATCACCACCATAACCAGACAAATATTTATCTAACTTTAATTCATCTACTTTATGAAAGATACTAGTCTCGTATAAATACCTCTCTAACCCACTTTTAATAACTTTAGGTAATACAATAAAAGAGAAATTTTTAAAATCTTTTGAAATAATAAGATCTGAAACAAAACGGTCTACGAGTACTCTTTGTTTAGCTGCTTGAATTTCTTCTTGAGAAATATTATTTTCATCAATTATTGGATTTATGCTAAGTCCCTCATCACTTCCAGAAATTTCTTCATAGTTAAATGGGGAAAAGACACGATCTGTTTGCTCTAATGAAATAATATATTTTTTTAATTCAACTAATTTCTGAATAAAATCAAGTTCATCTTTTGTCTCGTCTATAGAAAACATCAAAATTAAGTTTTCTTCGTTAACAAATATTTCTTCTGATTTTCTCAAATCTTGGTAAGATTTTAAAGATTTTGGGACATATGTTGAAATTACATTGGTGATATTAAGCGATAACAAAAAGTACAAAGGTAAAGTTATTGCTAGGACAAAAATAAAGGGGATTAAAATTTTTTTCATAAGATTATTATAATCAGACTAAACTTTTTTTATATATTAAGAAAAAAATGCTATATTAATATCTTAAAGAACATAATTCGATAAAATAACTAAATATGCTACTTAAACGAAACCACTTTCATTATCTATTTATCTTATTAATATATATTTTTGTTCAAAATTCCTATGCTAGTGAGAGACCTATTTACCAAGTTGATAATAGAAATGAACTCATTAAAATTCTCAAAGGTCTTAAATCTAATAACCAACACTATAAGGTTAAAACACATAAAAAGACTAAAATAGTCTACTCTGTACTCGTCCAAGATTATAAGGCCTATAAGCATCTTCGCAAAAAAACAAACTCTAGAATTGTAATTAAAAACAAACTATATTTCATACAATACCAGTCAACGAATTTAAAATTTGCAATAAAAGCAAAAAAATTATTTCTTAGAAAAGGCTTCTACTCAAAGCATATACGCATCCTTAAAAGAAATAAAGTAAAAACAATTTACTCCGTTTTTACATCCAATAAAACAATTGAACCTAATTGGTTAGATGAAATTGAAACAAGAATGGCCCAAACAAGAATAAATACATTCTTAGGTAAAGGTAAAGATTTTAAAACGAATTATGCCTCTATTGTATCTGGGATGGAATTTGATCATCCAAAGTTTTTAGCAAAATTAAAGGCCAGAGGTGAGTATTATCAAGAAGATTACGACGAATCAGTTTTAGAGTTAGATGAAACATACATAACAAAACAACTTGGTCCAGCTCAATTAACTGTTGGTAAACAACTCTACTCATGGGGAGCTTTTGATGAGTTTTCCACATTTGATCGAGTCAATATAAAAAATATACAACGATTTGTCTTTGACTCAGGTGAAGCTTTTAGAAGACCTGTTACAGCGATTAGACTTGAAAATTATATCGCTGCTTTTAAGTTTGACGCCTTTTATGATTTTGGTTTTGAACCAGGGAGAAAAATTATTGAGGAGAGCCGGTACAGTGGCTATGACAGAGAAAATGGAAGAATAAGGTCAGCAGATCCAAATCTCATTCCAGCATCATTAGTTAAGAATCTATCAACTCATTATAAATTTCGTGAAAATTCAAGCTATGGTTTTCGTATCTCATTTTCCTCAGACTTTGATCTTTCCCTTAATTATCTAAAGGCCTATAATGATGCTCCTATGGTTGAAATTTCAGATGTTTTAAAATCAGAAGTTTTAGCGAACACTATTACACCGGCAGGCCTAGCAGCAGGAATTACCTTAGCATATTACCAGGAGGAGGTCGTCGGTATTGATTTTGCCCGGACATGGATGGGGCAACTATTTAAAATGGAAGCAGCGATGATTAACGATAGTCCCGTTATCGATGAAAACTTAACCCTTCAAAAATATTCTAAAACTCGATTCTCACTAGGTGGAGATTTAGAATTAGATTCAATGAGTTCTACTATTACTTGGCAAGTGGTCAATGAGACGATCCTTACAGATGACAAAATTCTACTAAATAAAGAACTTACTCAATATATTATTCAAACGACTACCAACTTCTGGCTTGAAAAAGCAAGGACTGGAATGAGGCTGATTACCAACTCCAATGATAGTTCTCTTTATCTCGCACCTTACCTAGATTATGACTATAATGACCGCTTAACTCTTGGGCTTAGCTATCATTATTTTGGAGGTGAACCAGATACTTTTTTTGGGTTTAATAGCGATGATAAATTTGCCAGTTTTAAACTCAGATATTTATTTTAAGGCCATCAGAAGAGTTCTACGTAGTGGTTCAGCAGCTCCCCATAAAAGCTGATCTCCAATACTAAAAGCATTTAAATATTGATCTCCAAGAGTCATTTTTCTCACTCGACCTACTGGAATCTTTAAAGTTCCAGATGTATAAGTTGGAGTTAATTTACTTAAAGTCATTTCTTTTTCGTTAGGAACAAATTCAACCCAATCATTATGATTAGCAATTAAATCTTCTACAGTTTTAAGATCGACTGATTTATTAAGTTTTATTGTAAAACCTTGGCTATGACATCTTAAAGCCCCAACTCTTACACATGTTCCATCGATTGGAATAATCTTTTGAGTGCCAAGTATTTTATTGGCTTCTACTTGAGCTTTCCATTCTTCTTTAGATTGTCCGCCTTCAACAGGTACATCAATCCATGGTAAAAGAGATAATGCTAAAGGATAACCAAACATATCTTTTGGAAAAGAATTTCCCTTCAATTCTGTAGCTAGTGATGTTTCTATTTCAAGTGCCCCATTTGCTGGGTCAGACTTTAATAAATTATATTTTTCGCCAATATGATTCATCTGACTAAGAAGCTCCAGCATATTTCTCGCTCCAGCACCACTAGCAGCTTGATAAGTCATGCTAGACATCCAATCAACCAAGCCTTCTTTAAATAATCCACCAAGTCCCATTAGCATTAAGGAAACTGTACAATTTCCTCCAATATAATCTTTAACTCCATTATTAAGACCTTGTTCAATTTGTGAGCTATTAACTGGATCAAGTACAATGATTGCATCTTCTTTCATTCTTAATGCAGACGCAGCATCTATCCAAAGACCGTTCCAACCAGCAGACCTTAACTTAGGATGAATGTCTTTGGTATAATCTCCCCCCTGACACGTAACGATAAAATCCATGTCACTAAGTTCTTCAATACTATTAGAATCTAGGACAGTATCATGAGTATTTGGATAAATAGGTGCTTTTTCACCTTTTAAAGATGTAGAAAAAAGGTAAGATTTAAAACCTTGAAAATCACCTTCTTGTGCCATTCTGTCCATAAGTACAGAGCCAACCATTCCTCTCCATCCAATTATTCCTACTTTTTTCATGATAAATCTCCTTAGGTAAACATATTGGTATGAAAATTTTTAGATGTAAACTTGTAAAATTAAAACAATAACTCTATTATAAACTACGCCAAAAGAGGTGCGATAGCTCAATAAATAAAGCGAGATCTTCATGGATTTATGAACTTTATGTCGGGGGCCATTGCCGAAACAAAAGATGTACATGAATACTTTTTTGTTGGTGACACGGTTAAATCCTAATCACTGTCATATATGCCCTGTGTATATGAAGAGC
>CAYFHZ010000256.1:0-5204 GCA_964342535.1 uncultured Bacteriovoracaceae bacterium
CCACACCCATTCGTATATTTTAACCCATTAAGTGAATATTTCAAAAGTTGGGGATTTACATATTTTTATTTTTGGTTTGCTGTTAGATTATTTGGTGAAAATTATTTTTACTATAGAGTCGTGAATCTAATTATACATATTTTAAATTCATATCTTTTATTAAAGACAACACCAAATACTCAAAAACGGAAATGGATATTTACATTTTTTCTCTTTCATCCATTATCCATATTAACAACTAGCTGGATATTTCAATTTAAAACTTTGTCTGCATGTTTTTTTCTTATTCTTTTTTTTAATATATATTTATCAAGCAACCAGCTCAAAGCAAAAGAAACCCTAAAATTAATTTTATTATTTTCACTCTCTCTTACAAGTAAAATCATTGCAATTCTTCTACCAATCTACATACTTTGGGATAAAAGAAAAAACATAAAAGAAAGAACAACATTCATATTTATTTCACTTCTTTTTTTTATGAGTTTCACTTACGGAATATTAAATATTAAAGGGGTAACTTATATTGCGAAAGAAGTAAAAAACATACAAAAAACGATTTCTCATCCTATGCCTGATCCGACACTACTCCCTGAAGAAAAAGACAATATCAAAGTAAAACCAACAAATTCAAAAGTAGTCTATATTTATAAGGAAATTAAAAAGGGAATACCAAATTATTTTTCACCTTTTAAACATATTAATAATTGGATGGACAAGTATATTATTAGTGTACAAAACTTAGGAAAATCTTCTTTAAGTCTTATAGGACTAAACTACTATATACCATTTTACCAATCAAACTTAAAAGACATCACTTCAAAATCTATTTTCTTATATGTGCTACTTGGGAGCATCGTTATAATATATACCTTTTATGTTAAAACCAAAGATTTTTTATTTTTTATAATCATTTTTATTCCTATTTCTGGTATATTTTATGTTCCATATATGAAATACAGTTACCAATCTGATCATTGGAACTATCCATTGCTCATTCCATTTATATTCTTCTTAACTAAGAAAGTGAATTCAACAAAATATATCATACCTCTATTAACGATCACGTTATTTAGTTATCTATTTACAATAAGTCGCTACTATAGATTCAATGATCTCTTTACGAATAATTATTTAATAAATCAAAATAAAATAGCTCTCGAAGAAATTCATGAAATAAATAACCATTTTCCATTCAAGACTTTTTCTGAAGCTTATAATTTTGTATTACTGAACGAAGATGTTTTTTCTGAAAACTACTATATTAAAATGGCCAAAAGTGCCGAACATGAAAAAACATATAATTTGATAGAGAATCATTTCTATAGATTTGCATCAAAAAAAATTCAGAATCAAAATAAGGAAGGTTTAAAAGACTTTATAGAATTTCATAAAAAATACAAAAGAAGTATCAAACTCGAAGCTCTTTTACCACTTATAGGTGCTGAAAAACAAAAATTAGAAAATGATGAATATGAACTATTAAGAAATGTATTTTAATATTATTTTTCGAACTTTAATATATCAATCATACTGAACTCTTTAGATGCATCAAAAGTATAAATATCATCTACTAGAACTTTCAAGTAAAACACATAAACTGATTCATTAGAGTGTGAATGATAAAAAACATCACCATTCTTATTTTTTATCGTATATTCTTGGTTTATATTTGACTTACCTGTATAAACAACAAATTTATAAACTCCACTAAATAACTCCATACTAACATCATCATTTTGTTCAATTTTCTTGTAAAAGTTTTCTTTTTCCATAGGGGTTAGTATGTATTTCTCAATCCCTATGTCCTTTACATCTTCTAAACTGATTTGAATTTGCAGAAGTACTTTTTGATTATCACAAGGCTTTGACCAGAACTTTGAATAATAATTTTCATCACTTGCTGTAGCATTCTCTGTTAATATTTTTCCCGTATTTAATTCAAAAATTCTATAATCAACAAAGTCATTTTTGCTAAATGAACCTCTCATCCAAAACTCTAACTCATATGGAGTGTTCTCTTTTATTGTCTCAAACTTATAAATATAAATATTTTTATTATTACTGCGAATAAATATTTCCGCGCCACTTAGGGGTAGAATAATACTGTTTCCAACTACATAATAATTTTGTTGAGATTTTTGAAACATTTCTAACTTTAAATCCCTCGTCAAAGGACTTAATAGTGAAGTTAAGCTATAGAACAATTCTTCTTCAGAATGTGAGCTTAAAATTGCATGATTGACTGACTTAACCATTTCCTTTCTATCATTAATCCCTAGAGAATTTACCATATCAAAGTGACTATAAAATTGAGTATATGACAATATATGCTGATCTGCTTCGAGTGTTATTATATCCCCAAATATATTTATGTCAGAATTATTTGTTGGTGGTAATAGTTTATGTCCCCATCCTTCTTCAAGCAAGAATAAGTTTTTATCAAAATCACGTCGAGTAACTATATTATTTTGTATAAATAAGTTTCTAGTCATATAATCTAAGTCTTCACTATTTCCACCTAAACAGATAATTCGACCATACTTATCTTGGGCAATAAAGGCTTGTGATTGATTAAGTTTATTAAGTAAAATATCTAAATTTTTCTTATTGAAAAAATCACTATCGATTAAACAAATATTTTTTGCTCCTAACCCCCAATTTTGGGCCATATCGACAAGTTCTTTTGATAAGTTTTTCTCTAAAGTGAGTTCTAAATTTAGATTATCGATACGAGAACTTCCTGCAAAGATGTTCTTTGAGTTTAAGAAAATCAACTCGGCTCTATCACATGTCTCTATTATTTTTTTAACATCATTTCTTGGCGTACCATATATAAAAATAATATTCTTTAAATATCCTGAGAATTGATTCACAAAATGAGAGCTCTCATTTATTTGATCAGCTAGTTTTAAAACTTTTTTCCTATTAAATGCATAAAAATTAAAATCATGAAGGTAATTAGGATATCCTTCTAGTAAATGTGAATAATATTTTATCTTCAAAATGTCTGTATGGTTATAACTTAAGATCTGTAAAGAGTATTTCCATAATATTGATGAATCGATACATCCACTATAGTAAAAAAGTTCAAGGTTTGATTGTGTTAAATAAATATCTGACTTATCAATTATTATATCATCTTTAAAAATATTAATTCTATTTTGAAAAAAACCAGTTTCTAACGATTCTGTTAGATAATCTTTTGAGACTCTATCTTTTAGCCAGTGATTGAACCACTTAGCGAACAAATGATTTTCGACAGCATCATTAAATCGTTTTATGACCTCTTCTGCCTTTAGCGATTTCCAACTTTCATTCATTACAATATTATGATTAATCCAGCTTTTCCTAGAGTCGAATGCAGCAACCCTATTTAAGAGATCAAGAATTTTGTAATATTGTCTATGAATTATAAGACTTCTATATTCTGAGACCATCTTTGTATCTTTTTTTAAGTTAACAATGAGGTACTCAAATTGAAAGTATATTTCTTGAATTATATCTAGATAGAACTTTAATGGGTGATAGTAATATTCTATCCGAATGGGGCTTCCTTTTAAACAAATCCATTGTTTTTGAAAAAAAAACTTTGCACCTCCAAAGCGAAGTAAAAAACTTGCATCCTCACTTGTGTGGAAGTCGAAGTCCCTTAGCATTGGAAAAAACAAATGTATTCGATCAAAATATTTTTTTAATTGTTTTTTTCTTTGCTCTGTCACTTCTCCTATAATAAAAAAATCCAAATCACTTATGCCGAGAAGAAAACTATCGTTTAAATAGCTTCCTTTTAAATGAGCTGATTCTACCCATTCCCACTTACGCATTCTTCTTTTCACTAGGAAAATTGCAACTTTATAATATGCCCTAATCAGATTATTGCCAATACTTGTTTTTCCAAATTGATAAGCTCTAAAATACAAATCATCTTTGTTCATAATATTCTCTTATTTTTTTCACTGATTCCACTGAGTCATTTGAGAGTATTACCTCATAACATTCTGATCTCAAAATCAAGTTCATAGCAGCAAATATACGTTTCATTAATATATTGATATTACCAATATGATCTACTAAAGTATTTTGAATGAAATATTCTAAAATGACCGGAAGTCCAATCCCGATAATTAAATATTCATTTAATATTTTTAGCATTTTCCATTTTGATATTTTTTTTATCTTAGTTTCTTTATAAGTACTTCTTACTCCATGAAGTAAGATGTTTTGTTTTCCTGTACCAATTTTATTTTTAAACTTTGTAAGAGGGATTAGATTTTTTTTTGAAAAAAATCGCCTTTCAAATTCATAAAAATCTTCCTCGCTTAAGTAAGAATGATTTTTCAGTAGTTTTGTCTTATCTTCAATTCCCAGCCTTAAAGGAAATGGATATACTTTACCCCAGCTATCTATAAGTGGTGAATCATCAGAAATGAACTTTAGCTCTTCATTTTTTGCTAATTCAATCATTGTAGTTGTTTTGCCACCTTTTGAAGGTAACATTAAAATAATATTTTGATCTTTTATCACAAAGCCAGCTGCATGTACCCTATGTAACCCTCTTTGATCTAAGTATTTTCCAGAACGGGATAGTATTAATAAATACAGAACTTCATGAGCTAGATTAATGCTCTTATAATAAAGTTTTGCTGTATTTTCTTTATAGTTGTATCTTGTAAAAACATCATCATCATAATTATTATAGCGCAGATTTCCAATATCATATGTAATCGAATTTTGTGATTGTTTAGTAACAATTAGGCCTTGCGGTATACTAAAATTTTCTTCATGAATTACTTTTAGTGACAAATTTATTTGTTCTGCATGATTTACTACAAAATAGCTGAAATCTAATTTGATTTTCTCACCCAACAACTCATTATCTATATCTAACATGACATTATAATTATATATATTTAATTTAATTATCATTTTTTATGAATCCTTTTATGTAGCCAAATAAAATTCCTAATGAAAAAAAGATATGAATAGTAACGATATAAGCCCAACTCCAGAAAAATGCTTTCATACTCTTTGTTTTAATAACTATATCTAGTGCGACAAATAAAGATAGGGCAATATGAGCTAAAATCATCCATTTACTCAAATAGAGTGGCAAGTAAGGAATTATTATAATCAAAAAACCAACGGTAATTGGAATGTAAAAAAAATATTTATTATATTCCTGATATCTTTTCATGGCCTGTCCT
>CAYFHZ010000257.1:0-5194 GCA_964342535.1 uncultured Bacteriovoracaceae bacterium
TGGGAAAACCGCTCAGATATTAAACTTGCATCCGGCCAATATGAAGCATATTACAAAAAATCCTTAGATGCATTTTGTTTAAATGTCGATATGGCAGAATCCCTAGATAAGTATATAGAACTTTTTTGTGAAGGAATGACACGACTTCTTGATATCGGTGTACCAAAAGTATTCTTTATGAAGCACTCGTTAGTTATTACTAAGATATTACGCTTTGGTGAGGATATTTTAGAGTATAGTCAAAGAAAATCAGATCTTTTTTATATTGGTCTTTTTGTGGATCAAAAAATATCTACACAATGGTATAACTGTAGTTTCTATCACTTTGTAAATAAAATGCTACGTGTCATTTACACTTTAGGAAAAGAACTTCCAGATATTTTGAAAAAGAGAATTGAAGAGCTTATTAAAAATAATAACTATCCACTCTATGCGTTATATTTTATAAAGGATGCAACTCCATCTTTTAAATCATCTGCTTAATTTCATGGTTAACCTTTTCATTTTTCTGTGCAACAATACAGAAAAAAAAGGGAGTCCATTATGTCAAAGTTTAGAGCCGGTGTTCTACATGGTGATGAAATTTTAAAAGTGTATGAAGATGCTAATAAAAATAACTATGCAATTCCTGCTGTAAATGTAGTTGGAACAAATTCTGTAAATGCAGTTATTGAAACAGCTAAAAAGTTAAATTCACCAGTTATTGTACAATTTTCTAATGGTGGGGCCAGTTTTTATGCTGGTAAAGGTTTGAGCAATGAAAATGAATTTGCTGCCATAAAAGGTGCTATATCTGGAGCACAGCATGTTCATATGATGGCAGAAGCTTATGGTGTTCCTGTCATTTTACATACCGATCATGCGGCCAAAAAACTTCTTCCTTGGATTGATGGTTTACTTGAAGCAGGTGAGAAGTATTATGAACTACATAAAAGACCTCTTTTTAGCTCACATATGTTAGACCTGTCGGAAGAACCCCTTGCTGAAAACTTAGAAATTTCAAAAAAGTATCTCGAAAGGTTTGCAAAAATCGGAACTCATATTGAGATTGAATTAGGTGTTACCGGTGGAGAAGAAGACGGTGTTGACAATACAAATATTGATAACTCTTTACTTTACACTCAGCCAGAAGAAGTATGCGAAGCCTATGAACAACTCAAATCTGTGAGTCCATACTTTACGATTGCAGCATCTTTTGGAAATGTGCACGGAGTCTATAAGCCAGGTAACGTCAAGCTAACTCCAGTAATTCTTAAAAACTCTCAAGATTATATTCAGAAAAAACATAATACAGGTCAATCACCAGTACACTTTGTTTTTCATGGTGGCTCAGGGTCTAGTACAGAAGAGATAAGAGAAGCCATTGATTATGGTGTTATTAAAATGAATATTGATACAGATATGCAATGGGCTTATTGGGATGGGGTTCATAGTTATGTTAAAAAAAATCAAGCATATTTAAACTCTCAAATTGGTAACCCTGAAGGAGATGATAAGCCCAATAAGAAGTATTATGATCCTAGGAAATGGTTAAGGTCTGGTGAGGATGAATTTATTAATCGTCTAACAAAAAGTTTTGAAGATTTAAACTGTTTGAATAGAAATTAGGTATAATATAGGGAGGATCTTCTGATCCTCCTTTTTTTTACTTAGAGGGGAATACTATGGAAATTAAGCGTAAGTTTATTCGTTTTGAGCCAGATGAAAATACCTATGTGCTACTAAATATTCAGGATGAGGAGATTCATAGTGGTTTGTGCTTAACAGAAAGTCAGGGAGGGTGCTCGGCAGTGTTTAAAAACAATCCTCTTTACCGGGCAGGAGAAATGGTTATGGTTAAAGTAGGTAAGCTTGATCCCACTTCAGCAGAGATAAGATGGGTTTCAGAGTTGGATAAAGATGTAGTTAAAGTTGGATTTGAGTTTTTGACATAATGTTGTATTTTAGAATTTTACTTATTTTTATATTTCCTATTCATTGTTTCGCTTTTGCTCTTCAGCTTGGAACCGGTGGATTTACTCCACATTTTACTTCCCAAAAAAAAAATTATTGTAATCAATGGAATAATTCAGGGATTATTGCCAATAAAACTTACTATATTCGAACTCTTGGGGATAAGTGGGGTATAACTTATATGCAAGGTAATGATTCTATCTGTTCAGATATTGAAGGTCTTTTTTTTCATTATATTTTCGAAAAAGGTCAGTGGATAGAGTATGGTATTACTTTTGGCGGTTATGCTTTTAATAAACAAAACTGGATCGAACATGAAGAAAAAACTCCAAGTGATATTGATGCTCCAGAGCCAGTAGAAATTGAGTATTTTGGAAGAGATATTGTACCCGTTTTAGCACTGGATGTAGCCGTTCACCTCATTAGGAGAGAGCGGTGGTCTTTAAAACTAAACAATTTATTTACACCGGTCATATTCAATCATTCTATTGCTTTTGAATATCGATTTTAAGCGGCCTCTTTATGTTTTTTTCCATAGACTTGTTGATCAAGAGCTATAATTTGACCATTTAGATGATTCGATTCATTTTTTAGTTGTTGGGCCACACTTGCCATGCTTTGAGATATCTTATTCGTGTTATTATTAACTTGTTCAAACTCATGCATTGCTGCACTAATATTTTCAACACCTTCGCTTTGTTCTTGTGTCGCCATTGTAACTTCATTAATTGAGCCATGAACTTCTTTTACTAGATTTATAATTTTCTCAAATGCCATCATACTTTCTTCACTAATCTTAAAGCCATTTTCAATATTAGTAGATGAATTATTAATATGTACTTGGACCTTTGATTCCGCAAGGTGAACGATATCCTCAACACGTTTAATATTTTCACTAAGTATTCTTTCTATTTCATCTGAAGATGTTCCACTTAAACTTGCAAGATTTCCAACTTCTTGGGCCACAATGGCAAAGCCTTTACCATGTTCTCCAGCTCTGGCAGCTTCAACTGAGGCATTAAAAGATAATAGCTTCGTTTGAAAAACGATATCGTTTATAATTTTTGTTTTATCTTTTACTTCAGATATAAGTTCTAGGATTTGTTTCACATCCTGATTGTTTTTTTCAAGAGTTGTAGAGAGTTCATTAAATGTACTTCTTATTTCATTGAATGCTTGCTGGAATTCAGTTAATACTGACTTTCCTTCGTTAGCATAACTTTCACTTTGGTTACTTAGATCAAGGGTGTGAGATGTTTCATTTACTGTTCTTTTTACCATTGATCTTATCTCAGTAATCGCCGCAACGGTCTGGTGTAAACCACTGGACTGTTGCTCAGAACTTGAACTGAGCTCTTCACTGCTGTTAAGAATCGTAGTTGTAATATCTTTAAGATTATCATGTTGTTGCTTGAGACCTGTTACCATGTTAATGAGAGGAGTTGTAACAATAAAGTTTATAACAAAATTTGTTAATAATAAAATAGCAAACATACTTAAACCAAGAACAATACCTAATTTATATGTGATTGCAATGGCTTCAATTTTCACATCATCGATATAGATACCAGTACCAATAACCCACTGCCATTCTTTAAACATTTTTACATAAGATAATTTATCAACAATAACTTCTGCATCGTCTTTAGATGGCCATTTATAGAATTTGAATCCTCCTTCAGGATTATTTTTAACGATTTTATTAAATTCAACAAATATTTTCTCACCTGCTTTATCTTGGAAGTTACTTAATTTCTTTCCTAATAAAGATTTTTTAGGGTGTTCTATAATGACTTCATCTAAGTCATTTATCCAGTAATAATCTTTAAGTCCTTCTCCATATCTCATATTGTGAATTCCATGGATTGCTCGTTTTTTGGCTTCTTCTTCTGTAAGGCTCCCTTCTTCAAAGCCCTTATAGTAAGCTTCAACTAGAGTATGAGCGAGGTGAATATAGTTTTTTGTGGATAATTTTTTTTGTTCTAATAGATTTTTATAGTTAGCATTGAAGAAGTAGACTAAAAAACCTGATGTGAATAAAATCATCGGTAGAGTAATAGAGACTAGTATTTTGTGTTTAATTCCTAAATTTTTCATAAAACAATATCGAACTAAACGTTTAATTGCTTTAGTGTTTTTTTAAATAATATATTTATTGTTTTTTAACTTAGTGATTCATCGGAGATCTTAAGAAAAACTTTATACTTTAAAGAAGAAAAATATAACTTATGCTATAGGTTTGTCCAAAAGTTGTCAGTTTTTTGTCTAGACCGGAGGTTTTCCCTGTCGTATCATCTTCAATTTGAGTGTATTGATTTGTAAATGATTGGGCATTAAGCATTATGCCCCCTAAAATTCTGATTCCAAGACCGACACTATAGTATTGACCAAAGTAACGAGTTGAAGTGTTTGAAGTCGGCTCTAGTGTCGAGTTTAAATAACTTGTCCAAATTTTAAAACGGTCAAAAAGATGAAGGCCAATAAAGGTACCAATTCCACCACCACTGTATTTAGTATGGCCATGAGTTGTAAAATGATCTTCAAAACTGTAGTCTAATTTCTCTCCCGTAAGTCCCATTAAAAAGTATTTACCTGCATAACCTAGACTTACCCCATAACCTTTGGCAGAAAAGCTACCAAGTTCATTATCTCCACTAAATCGTCCACTCGTATATAAAACAGACGGTTCAACCATAAAGCGTGCAAGGCTAGATGATGAAAATAAAATAGTGCTTAAAAGAAATATATATTTATAGGGTTTGACCAAAAAATCGTTCATGATATTCCGGCATTTCAAGTATTTCATCTCTAAAAATGGCAACTCGATAATTAGCTTGTTCTTGATTTAGAGTAGTAATATTTTCTCTTTCAAAAAGATTAGCTTTAATAACAAGAGGAATATCTTGAAGGTCTAGAGGTTCTTCAAGACGTAAAATAAAACCATTTTTTAATAAATAATAAGATGCTGAACTTGTAGATGACATGCCTTACTCCTTAAAGCGATAAAGATCTTTCCTAGATCTCGATTTTATTTTTTCATTTTTATTTTTTATTTGCAAATAGAGAAGTGTAAGTTTGAATTATTTTTTTCACTTTTTTATAAGTGCCAATATATCAAAACGCTCCATTATAGGGTGCTTTTTGCCATGGAGGCAATTTGACTACTCCTGTAAGTTACTGGAATTTCATAGCATGATTTGGCATGATTAGTGCAAATGTATTGTATATCAAAGTGACAGGA
>CAYFHZ010000258.1:0-5188 GCA_964342535.1 uncultured Bacteriovoracaceae bacterium
ATTCCATTGACACACAAGCTTCAAAAGTAGTAATGTTTGTAAAAACAAAGATTTATAATTGATTGGGTGTATAGGAGGGTATATAGGCAAATATACACCCAAATATACAGGTGGATTGTTAAAAAGAAGTCATCTTTCTACCTCACTTTTCGACCAGAACTTAAGTTCATTCTGATCGACTTCACCTTTAGCAACCCACTTTAAACACTCTGATTCCAAAGTTGTTTTAAGTTGATTGCATTCAAAGGTTTCCTTGTTAAAATTTAAAATAGAATCTCTTTCAGGGAGGAAAGAATACTCAATGATAGGAAGTCGACCAGTAATACCAGCTGCTCCCTTTGTCTCACACTTGGAGCAGCCTTTACCTCTAATATAATGTCCATCTGCATACTTGATCTTACAATTAGGACACAGTCTTGGTATCAAACGCTGAGCTGAAACAAAGCTTAAATTATCTGCAATTAACCTTCTATCAACACCAAGTCCTATCAATCGGTCAACAATACCTGCAACGTCATTTGTATGAAGTGTGCTGAAAACCAGATGTCCAGTTTGGGCAGCTTCTAATGCAAGCTCAGCACTTTCAGCATCTCTAATCTCACCAATTAGAAGAATATCGGGGTCTTCTCGAAGTGCCATCTTAATAGCTGTTTTCCACCCAACCTTGTGTGTTATTTCTTTTTGAAGAGTATGCGGAATTATTCTTTCCACAGGGTTTTCAATGGTGATTACTTTCTTTTTTTCTCTATCAAGCTCCATTAAAATTGACTGCAAGGTTGTTGATTTTCCAGAACCAGTAGGGCCGGTAATACAAATAAAGCCTTGTTTCTGACTCATCGCAAACCTTAAGTCTTTTTCCGTCTCTGTTGGAAGAAATAGTTTACTAAGCTTGGGAATATAATCATCTTTTATTACTCGAAAAACAAAGTTTTCTCCAAAAACAGAAGGAGATAGGGCGATACGATATCTTGAGTTTGTAGATTCAAAAGATACACTTCTATCTTGTGCCTCATCGTTCACACTGATGTCTAGGCCACAGACCTGTTTCAAACGAATAATTAAACCCCTTACCTCAGACTGCTCTTCAATTAAGGATTTATATGTCATGAGTTCACCCTGAACTCTGAGCCTTATAAGCAGACCAACTTTCGTTTGCTCAATATGAATATCACTTGAGTCATACTCATTAGCTGCATCAAATACATCTTTCCAAAATAAACTTTGAAAATCTTTTTTAAGAAGCAACTCGTCTGCACTTCTTGCTCGTGCCGTAGATAAAAATGATTGATTAGTAGTTACTTCCATGGCTTACCCTCATATTGATTAAAGGCATCGCAGATATTTCTAAGCATCTTTGTTTGTATATATTTGTACACTTCGTAACGAACAGCACTTCGACAAGATTCATACTTTCTGACCTCTGGAGTAAGTCCAACTTTTGTTTTGATTCTATTGCTTGGATAAACACAATCAATCTTTTCAAAGACTGTGTATATCCTACGATCTCCTTTGATTGGATTGTAACCTGTCATTTCTGACAATTTATTCCTCGCAACCTCTGCTGCTACCCATGGAGAAGCTGCCGCACTATTAACAAGAACATCTCTTGCTGCATTGTTGTTTGTAATACTTCTTGGATCATCTGTAGGTAGGCTTAAGCGGTCGGCCTCGATTCTTGTAGAACTTGTAACCTCCATCGTACATCTTTCTCTAGGATGACTACATCCTTTACGATACGGCTCCTTAAGCTTTCGACATTGACGTTTAAATTTCCTTACAACCGGCTCTGTGACTTTCTTAACTCCTGCCTTATAGACTTCTTCCTCATACTTAATAAAGTGTGAATGGTTGTGACTTTTCCCAAAACAATCCCTGTCAGATTCAACCTTTATCTTTCTCCCATTCCAAGAACACCATTTTCTTTTTTTCCATATAACTTCTTCTTTTAATGGCAGTGTTTGGTTGTGTGTATTTCTTAACTGGTCTTCCATAGCTGTCCTTGCCGCATTTGAAGCAGCAGCAAGGGAGCCAATATACGCCATCTCTTTTGACCAATTTTTTGCCTGATCCATGAGATGTTTCGGAGTCATACTACTATTTACTAGAAAAGGGGAACCTGGAGAGAATAAAGAGTATGACCTTCCAGCACTAGTACCAACACTAGCGTTTATATTTTTAGATTTTAAAAGTGATTTCAGTTCACTTAAGTAACTTGAGAACTCATTAGATAGAAAGCTCTTACTTGACTCCCAAGGATAAGCAAGTGACCATCTCTCTTCTTTCCCTCTAGGAAGTGAAAATAAATCGTGTGCTAATAGCTTAAATTTTAACGCTGTATTTGCGTAAGAATAGTCTGTCTCAAAGACTCCCGTGCTCATTCTTGGAGCTACAGAACCCCAGAGCGTACACTTTTGTTGTTTCCACTTCTCAGGGTTGGTATAACTTAACGCCTGTTTTGCTATCGCATGAGAAGTTCCTAAAATTGGGTAAGAACAACCACTTAGTGATTTACTCATAAAATCATTTAAAGAACTAAGCTGGTCTTTCTGTTTACTCTTATCACCTACAGGTTTTGACTTGTTTGCCCCAAGATTTGATAAGTAACCAGCACCTTGAGCAACACCACAACTAATAGGATTGCTCCCTGTTGCCATTGCCGTTAATGCCTCAGGATCAAGATAGTCAATCATTCCTGTGTCCCAAAATGCATATGCATCATTAGTCATTGCCACAGGACAGGTCATTGGAACACCCTTAAAGGCCCAACTATAGCCCCCAACATCTTGCCCTTTTCTCTCCCTGATTGGTGCACAAACGCTAAAATGTCTCGCAAAAAGTTCACTCATGGCTACTGGCCAAATATTTACATCATAGCTCTTATTAGTTTTTTCCTTATTTGATCTAATCCTCATCTTTTCAAAGGGAGTCATTGCTTTTACTTTTACAAGCTCTCCCATATCATTCTCGCCAACATCCATTCCAACAAGACTAAGTGCCTCTTTACCACCCATGACAAGTCCAGTTAGTTCAACTGCACCATCAATATCAACATACTTAGACAGAAGGTTTGCAATTTTTCTATTTCCCGAATAAAGAAGGTTTCCTTGTGCAAAAGTAGGGTGAGGATCATTGCCTTTCTCTGTTACTTCAATCAGATATTTTGGCCAGTAATAGCTTGGTTCAGGCTTCTCATATGTTGTGTATATATGAGTTAAACATCCTCCAAGAGGATTTTTTAAGGAACATTTCTTTGTTTTTGTAACATGAGTCCCTTCTGAGTAAGTATTAATATGATTCTGGGTCATCACATGACACATGTTTGGAAAGTCAGCTTTATAGACCATCAATTGTGCTGACTCTGATGCAACCCTTGCAACTCCACTAAGTACTCGGACAAACTCATTATAGAAAGTTTCTATTAATTGAGGGTCGGTCGCGCAATTAAGTCCGAGCTGAGAAATAATATCCGCTGCATCTTTGAAAACCTTCCCTTTATTGAAAAGTTTATAGATATCCACTTTTGGCAAACCTCCAGCGATTGTCGCTTGAGCCATTAAAAGTAAAAATGTGAAAACTATATTTTTGTACATAATTCCTCGTTATTTGCTTTTCTTGTAAAGCAATGAGGATGCCAAAATTTAGTAATGTTAAATTAGTAACTTAGGTGATGTACGACCAGTCGTGTCTCTCAGATTTGAGAAATAGTCTTTTTTTTTAGATATCCGACCGTCCCTCTCGGGCATGTTTTTTTTAACTTCTATATCCTTATCCCGAAAAGTAAGTATGAGGTTTTTGTTTACTTTTTTTATCTTATTCACATCAATAACTTTTGCGAAGGAATTTGATCGTAATGAAGTTTTGGTTGAGCCACATTTAAAGCTTAAAGATAAGGAAGTTTCCATATTAGACAATGCATTTGAAAAGCATCAATACAAGAGAACTAAATATTTAAAATCAATCAATGTTTATATTTATACAAAACTCAATAAGAAATCTAAAGACTTGAATCCATGTTTAACCATGAAACTTAAGTTTATTAAACATTGTGAAAGAAATAAAAAACTCAAGCCCAATTTTGAAAATTCAGATGAAATGATGTGTAAACTAGAAAAACCACAAGAAGATAGTATCACAACGCTTAACAACGAAATTAATAAGATTGTGAATACAGGTAATCAATGTAATATCATTAAAGATATTGAATCATTTGAAACATTAAATGGTGAACTTTCAGATTTTTGGGCGCAAAGCTATGTCGGTGCAGACTTAGTTCATCAAGAAATTAAAAGTGAAAATTATCCTATTCCTGATAACCTAATTGGCATTCTTGATATCAGCCTAGATAAGCATGATGAACATGTAAAAATATTATTTCAAATGAATTGGAAATAGGTGTGTTGCCCGAAACAAGGATAGGATTTCATTATGCAGGTTCAAGTAGAGCAATGGCGGAGTCAATAGACGATCTTATCTCAAAAGGCAGGACATTTGGCTATTATAATCACTCGATGACGCTTGGGGGAGATATAAGTAAAGATGCACTATTAAAACTTAGTTATAATGGTGCAACAATAGTCTCTTCCGCAGGAAATGAAGGCCAAGAAGTCGTAGATGGAAAAAATCAGCTATCTAAAAGAAATCATCTTATTTTAGTAGGTAGCTTAAATCCGGCATTAGGTCCAAGTACATTCACTTCATTTGGCGAAGAAGTTGTTATATCAGCTCCAAGTGACGATTATATATTGAGCACTAGCGATTCTGGAGAACTTTATCATTTCGGTGGAACAAGTGGAGCTGCGCCTTTGGTTACAGGAAGTCTCGCTTCCTTTGAAATTGCTACGGGTCACTTTTTAGGAACTGAGAATAGTAAAAAATTATTGAAAAAGACTGCTATCGCTACACCTTTTCTTAAAGGGGATAAGCAAATATTTGGCGCAGGAATGCTCAACTCTTACAAAATTTTTAAAGTCGCTCAAAGAATAAATGAAAAATGCCCAGTCTCCCTTAATGATGAACTTGTAAATCGTAGGTCAGACTGTGTTAGAAGAGAATTAGAGGGAAACGAGATATATGAGTTTCCCATGAAAGATTTAAGTGAAGAATATAGTCTATTTCCCGAATGTCAAAATGATGTGTCGATTTTCAGATCACCGACACCAGTTTCAGCATAAAAAAACCACTTAATAAC
>CAYFHZ010000259.1:0-5180 GCA_964342535.1 uncultured Bacteriovoracaceae bacterium
ATAAATGATCAGCATGTGCATGGGTATCTATAATATATTTTAAATTGAAATTATTATCTTTTATATATTTTACAACTTCATTTACAGAATCTTCACTAATGACTGATCCATGTGGCTCATAGTTTAAGACAGGATCAATAACGACTGCTTCTTTAGTTATTTCATCATGTACAAGGTAAGTTAATGTAAATGTAAAGCTATCATAGAAGGTTTTAATATGCATATTCTCTCCTTAAAGTGTTAAACTACTCATATTATGCCGTGTTCAAACTTAGAATTAAAATGATTTGAATCAATTTTTGTCAATATGATATGATCTAGGTCATAATTAAACTTGAAAACTTAACTTACATTAAAAGAAAAATAGAGGAGCTAAAATGAGAATTACTGATATACCTGGATTATTATATTTATGGAAATATGAAAACTTATATCTCGCCGGTCAACCTAGTGCTGATTCTTGGGAAGCGATAAAAAACCTTGGAATTAAAAGAGTTATAAATTTAAGAGATGAAGCAGAAATGGATTTCTCGGAAGAAAAAGAGTTATTAAACAATTTAGGGATAGAATATATTCAGTTTCCAATAGTTATCAATGGCCAACTTAGCCCAGAAAATTGCGAGAGGCTAAACAACCTTATCAAAGATGAAAAAGATCAAAATCAGTTTATTCACTGTGGAAGTGCTAATAGAGTTGGTGGGTGGCTTATGACATATCTTGTTAATCATTGTGGAGTTAGTTTTGATGATGCTGTTGATATAGCACAGCAAAATGGCCTTAGTAACCCTGGCTTTGTTTATCAGGCGCAACAAATAGTTGAAAAATAGGTCTTTAATTATTAAGTTTTCACGGTAGAATATGTCGTGAGGACTTAATGATATTAAATTTAAAACAAGAATGCCTTAATATATATAAAAATTTACCAAAAGAGATACAAGATAAATCAATAAAAATTGAATTAGATCGTGGTGAAGTTTTATATCAAAAGGGACAGGAGCCTAAAAGTTTTTTCTTTATCAAAGAAGGATTAATGGCCCTTACAGATTTATCTCCAAATGGTAATGAGTCATTATTAAGAGTTCATGGAGAAAATTTCTTTATTGGACATCGCTCTTTTATTGTACAAGAAAATTATCACGCCAATGCGATTGCACTAGAATCTACAGTACTTCTAAGAATGCCCTTTATCGATGTAAATGATGTTCTTTTGAATCATCCATTTTTATTTAAGCATTTAACTCAAATGATTGGCCGTGACCTTCGTATGGCCGAAGAAAGAATAAATGATCTTACTGGTAAGCGTGTTAAAAGTAGAATTATTGATACCTTATTATTTCTCAAAAAAAGAGATCCTGATTATCCTTGGACAAGACGAGAAATAGGTGACTTTTGTGGTGCTAAAACTGAAACAGTAACAAGAGTTCTTGGTGAGTTAGAGAAAAAATCCCTACTACTTAAAAATGGAAGAGAAATTACGATACCTGACTTTGAAAAACTTATTGATTATAAAATTGAATCTGAGTTAGAATCATAGCACCATCCCGCAATAATGAGTCTACTACCTTTTGTGACAGCATGAATTTTATGTTCGTAATCATCTCTACCCGTTTTAAAGATAATCATCGTTCCATATTCAGGAGTTGGAATTGATGTAAATGTTTCTTCCATTTTCTTTCTAATGCCAAGATGACCTCCGCATACTTCATCAAGAGTTAGAGACAATGAAAAAGCTAATGCCCTTGATCCATCATCATGCCATATACCATCTCCTTCCCATTCGTTAGTCGCTTCCCTGAGTGATATAATGAATTCTATCTTATGAAAATTGAGATAATTTTTTAGATACTCAAACAGAAATCCATCTGGAGCTGTATATTTTAGAAAACTGGCATCTAAAGAGTTATAATCTTTTTGCTTAACATATCTAGCAACTTCCTCAGGTAAAGGTATTTTTGTTAGGCAATAACCCTTGTCTAGCAAGTCATTTTGGCACTTTGAAATATTTTCCCTTAGATTTCTGTTCATAAGTAGTCAATTTAGCTTGAAATTTAACAAAGGGCCATATTGTCTCTAGAGAATTTTGTTATAATCATCTAGCATTCATGTATTAAGAAATAATGATGTTTCTTAATAAGTCAGGGAGTGTTTATGCAATCACTTATCAATATAGAATCAAGTTTACAATCACATCTAAACTGGAATCGCTTTAATTCTAGCTTTGTGATTGAAGTCAAAAGAGGAAATGAAATCTTTACCTCTACTGCTGTTGCTCTTAATCCTTATGTGGCCATAACAGCTGCTCACTGTGTTGATTGTGCTGATGAAGTTGTTGTGTTACTAGGTGAAAATTATGCACGACCTGATAGTGTTATGAGTGCTCAAAAATGGATAATTCATCCAGGTTATGATCCACGATATTCCCTTTATGAAAATGATATTGCAGTACTTTTTTTAGATGATAAGTTACCTAATCATTTATCTTATGAATTATTGTATGATGATATTAAACTAGATCATTATGCAATGATAGAAAGAATTGGCTTCGGAGGTCGTGATCATAAAAATGTTAAGATTTGGACCAACCCATCTTATCAAAGCATTTCATTTAATAAAAAGAATTTTCTTTTTAATGATAATTTAAGTGTTATTGGAGATTCCGGTGGCCCTATTTATCTTGAAGATGAAGGTCATTTAAAATTAATTGGACTGCACTCAACTTTAGAAGGAGATCATACTACTTATGCAGTAAATCTTAGTGAGTATAAAATTTGGATAGAGAGTTTAATAAGTCTAGAAGAAGCGATCTAGTTGAACACTAGATCGCCTTTAAATTAATAACAAAGTTCGTTTCTAGTAAATCTATTATCTAGAATACTTTCAGTATTTTCTTCAGTCATTTGTAGACTTACTGTCTTAATTTGATGACCTTGCATTTTGTATAATTTAACATTAACAGGATTTGTAAGGGAGTAGCCTAACTCATTCATCATAACTGAAAACTTTTCAGCAAACATACACTTACATTCTTGAGCATATCGTGCTTCACATTTACTCATGATTTCAGCTCTTTTTATACCTTCAATATTTAATAGATAATAATCTTGTTCTTCAACTTCTACAGTAACAGATGGAAGTGCTTCATACTTGACATCTGTGAATGGTGAAGATGCAGAAATAGCACTCAAACTCATAAAAAATGAAATTAATGTAATAATTTTCATAGCTTTGATCCTTTGTTTGACTTTTTTTTTACAAGTTTGATATATCAAACTTATTAAAAGAATGACAAGGGCCATATGAAATATCCATATATATCAATGATTCTCATAAATTTAGTAAACGTAGCGATTGCGTCAACTTCTTCAAGTTATGAATTGGATACAGTTGTTATAACAGGGAGTCGTACTACTAAGCTTTTACAAGATACACCTGTAAAAACGGAGGTCATTTCTTCACAAAGAATTCAAGAACAAAATTACTCTAATGTATCTCAGGCCATCTTGGATATTTCAGGAGTTACTTTACAGGGGATGAGAGGAAAAGAGGGAAGTACTGCAATTATGCAGGGTCTTGCAGAAGAACATGTGCTTGTGCTTATAGATAGTGTGCCTGTTATGCAAACAAGTTCTAACGGTGTAGACCTATCCGATTTAACAACTCTTAATATTAAACAAATAGAAGTGATTAAGGGAGGTGCCTCAGCAATCTATGGTGGTCAGGCCATGGGAGGCGTCATTAATATTATCACTCATGATCCTGAAAAAATAAAATCAAAGTTTAGAATTGAGCGTGATACAAACTTAGGTGGTAATCAGGAAGAAGATCCTGGATATACAAATCTCATGGTTTCAAATGAAGGAAAGTATAAAAAACTAAGTTATGGGCTTAATCTTACTCATGATAAAAATCGTAGTGTAGATAGGGACTCTGACTCACTTTCTAAAGATACCGGAGATACCGATAAATTTATTTTTAATACAAGACTAAAGTATGATCTAAAAAATAATATTAACTTAGAAGCAAGATATAATCGATTTCAAGAAGAACATACGACTTTTGGTGCCAAACTTTTACCTAATTCGGAGTACTCTCAAGCACTTGATACCTCAAATATTATTGGTGAGAAATTAAGAGTGAGTCTTAAGCATAATTTAAATTCTGAGTTTGATTATATTGTTCATCTCTCTCAAGATAGAGTTGAAGATGAACTTGCCTTACAAGATGATGTGAGTACAGATTTTGTTGAAAGTTTTAAAACATCAACATTTATAGAAAATCGACTAGAAACTCAGGCTAATCTGGTGGGCAGTGAATTTCATATACTCACAGGTGGTTTTGTTTTGAAATCAACTGCACTTGATCAATCAAATAGAATTCAACTTTCTGAAAATGGTGGAGCTGAAAATTCTGATGTTGATGATAAATCTTCTTACACTAATGAAGCTTATCTGCAAGATGATTGGTTTATTGGTAATTCAGAAGTTATATCAGGTATTAGAGTTACAAAAGATCAATATTTTGATGAAAATATATCTCCTAAAATAAGTTATTTATATAATTACACTCAGGGTGAAAATAAGCATGCTTTTAGAGCTGCGATTGGGACTGGATATAGGATACCTTCTCTTAAAGAGAGGTTTTATGTGTTAGACCATAGATCACTTGCAGGATATGTTGTTTATGGTAATGAAGAACTTGAACCAGAAACATCTACAAGCTTTCAGGTCGGCTATGATTTAACTAGAAATCAAAATTACGCTTTTAACCTTTCACTTTATAGAAATGATGTTAAAAATCTGATCCTTGCAACAGAACAAAATGATAATTCTGATGATATTACTTTTATTTATGAGAATGTATCTGCAGTAGAGATTACTGGATATGAATTAGGTGCAAGTTTTAATCTTCCAAAAAGTGTAGAGCTCGCAGGATCTTTTAATCACACCAAGGCAGTGAATAAAGACACAGGACTCATTATTCCAAATCGTCCATTTTATACTGGCCAAGTAAGTTTAAAACACAGATTTTATAAAGAAAAAATGAGCTCTATATATCTATTAAGACATTTTGGAGAGTCTTATGGTAACGAAACAAACACAGAGGGTTTTGTTGGTTATCAGCAATTAGATTGGAAACTCAATCTTTATGAAAAAACATACCAGGCATTTTTAGGTCTTAGA
>CAYFHZ010000260.1:0-5173 GCA_964342535.1 uncultured Bacteriovoracaceae bacterium
AAGAAGATGCTGATGCTTTTCAAGCAGAGCTTTCCTATATGCTTGCAAATCAGATGGCAGCACCAAATTCTCCTCAGTGGTTTAATACTGGTCTGCACTCTGCCTATGGAATTTCAGGTAGTCCTCAGGGGCATTATTACGTAGATCCAACCTCAAAAAAATTAAAAAAATCAACTTCTGCTTATGAAAGACCACAACCACATGCTTGCTTTATTCAATCCATTAAAGATGACCTTGTAAACAAGGGCGGGATCATGGATCTTTGGTCTCGAGAAGCAAGATTGTTCAAGTATGGTTCAGGAACAGGAACAAATTTTTCAAATATTAGATCACTAGGTGAATCTTTATCAGGAGGAGGTACTTCTTCTGGACTAATGTCTTTTTTAAAAATTGGTGATAGAGCTGCAGGTGCGATTAAATCTGGAGGGACGACAAGGCGTGCGGCTAAGATGGTATGTATTGATTTAGATCATCCTGATATTGTAGATTTTATTCAGTGGAAAGTAATCGAAGAAAGAAAGGTTGCATCTCTGGTGACTGGTTCTAAAATATGTAAAAAACATTTGGAATTAATCTTTAAAGCTCTAAATGAATCAACAATTGAAGGTGATGCTAAATTTTCAGCGAAAACGAACAAAGACTTAGCAAAAGCGATCTCTAATGCGAATAGAGATCTCGTTCCTATGAATTATATTTCACGTTGTATTGATCTTGCTAAACAAGGTTTTACTTCAATTACATTTGAAGTCTATGACACTGATTGGAACTCAGAAGCTTATGCAACGGTTGCAGGACAAAACTCAAACAATTCTATAAGAATACCAAATTCTTTTTTTGAAAAACTTGATCAAAATGATGAATGGGAACTTATATCAAGAACATCAGGTAAGGTTGTTAAAACAATTAAGGCAAAGGATCTTTGGGATCAAATATCTGAAGCTGCATGGCAATGTGCTGACCCAGGTGTTCAGTTTGATGATACAATCAATGAGTGGCATACATGTCCAAGTGATGGAAGAATAAATGCATCAAACCCATGTTCTGAGTATATGTTCTTAGATGATACTGCTTGTAATCTAGCTTCACTAAATCTTGTAAAGTTTTTAGATGAAGTTACTGGAATGTTTGATATTGATGCATATATTCACGCATGTGAAGTTTGGACAATTGTTTTAGAAATTTCAGTTTTGATGGCCCAATTTCCTTCTGAAGAAATTGCCAAGAGATCTTTTCAATATAGAACTCTTGGACTTGGATACGCTAATATAGGTGCTCTTCTTATGCGTATGGGACTTGCTTATGATTCTGAAGAAGGAAGGAATATAGCAGGTGCTCTAACTGCAATTATGGGAGGAACAACCTATAAAGTTTCAGCTCTTTTGGCCAAAGAACATGGAGCCTTTGAACGTTTTGAAGCAAATAAAGACAGTATGATCAAGGTGATTAGAAATCATAGAAGAGCTGTGTATGCTGAAACAAATTATGAAGGGTTAACAGTTACTCCTCAACCCTTAAATGCTAAGTATGCACCATCTTATATGCTAAAAGCTGCCAAAAAAGCCTGGGATGAAGCCCTAGAGTTAGGAGAGCAATATGGTTATCGAAACGCTCAAACTACAGTTATAGCTCCAACAGGAACGATTGGTCTGGTAATGGACTGTGATACTACAGGTATAGAGCCTGATTTCGCACTTGTTAAATTTAAAAAATTAGCAGGGGGTGGATATTTTAAAATCATCAATCAATCTGTTCCTTTTGCATTAAAGCAATTAGGTTATAAAGATGTACAGATTTCCGAAATTGAAAAATATGCAGTTGGACATGGAACACTTGTGGGATGCGAATCCATCAATCATGAAAAGTTAAGAGAACTTGGTTTTTCAGATGAAAAAATATCGATTATAGAAGGCTCACTTGAGTCTGCATTTGATATTAATTTTGCATTTAATAAATATGCACTTGGTGAAGATTTCATTACTCAAGCTTTGAATGTAGATAATACTCTTTTAGATAATCCTGATTTTAGTTTATTAAAACATTTAGGTTTTTCAGATATTGAAATTCAAAAAACCAATGATTATGTTTGTGGAACAATGTCAATTGAGGGAGCTCCACATATTAAAGAAAAACATTTACCAGTATTTGACTGTGCAAATAAATGTGGAAGATATGGAAAAAGATTAATTTCTTGGGAAGGTCATATTAGAATGATGGCCGCTGCTCAACCATATTTATCTGGGGCCATTTCAAAAACAATTAATATGGCAAATGAAGCTACTGTTGAAGACATTGCTAAGGCCTATAGACTGTCATGGTCACTTATGACTAAGGCCAATGCTATTTATAGAGATGGATCTAAATTATCACAACCTTTAAATGCTCAAGCTTTTGAAGACTTAGGTTTACTTGAGGATTATGATGAAATGGCGCAAACAGAGAAGGTAACGGCAGTAGCAGAAAAGATTGTGGAGAAAATTATTTATAAAGAAATCTCCCAAAGAAAAGCACTTCCTAATAGAAGACAAGGTTACACTCAAAAAGCTTCAGTTGGTGGGCATAAAGTTTATCTTCGAACAGGAGAGTATAACGATGGAAGCCTAGGTGAAATATTTATCGATATGCACAAGGAAGGAGCAGCTTATAGATCTCTTATGAACTGTTTTTCTATCGCCGTTTCTTTAGGTATGCAATATGGAGTGCCATTAGAAGAATATGTAGATGCTTTTACATTTACTAAATTTGAGCCAAATGGTGTTGTTATTGGTCACGATAATTTGAAAATGGCTACTTCAATCATAGACTATGTCTTTAGAGACTTAGCATGTAAGTATCTTGGGAGACATGATCTTGTACACGTTAAACCAGCAGATTTAGAAAGTGATAAAATTTCTGGCGAGACTGGTAATGAAGAACCTTTATTGGAAATGATAGAAAAAACGGAACATGTTACTCATGCTGATGGCACTGTTAGTACCCAAAAAGTTTACTCTAAACAAGCAAACTCAGAAATGATTACTACTGCAAGAAAACTAACTGAGGCTCGAATGAAAGGGTATGAAGGTGAAGCTTGTCCTGAATGCCAGTCTTTTACGATGCTTCGAAATGGGTCTTGTATGAAGTGTGATACTTGTGGTGCTACGACCGGATGTAGTTAGATAGTGTGATACATGTGGTGCTACGACTGGGTGTATTTAATTATAGTTTACTTAGTGATAAAAATTATCGGCCTGCAATCCTTGCTAAAACACACACACAGTGATTTGGTACTTTAGTTGACAGGTTATCCTGCATAATTAATAGACGCCCTCAAATGAGGGCGTTGTTATTTGACCTAAACAGTTGGTTTATTTCTTACATTTTCTCATTTTGAAAAACTTTACTAGTCATACTGTTTTTAAGCGAGATAGAATCTGTCAAGTCATTGTTAAACATGATTATTATTTTAGTTTTATAAAGAATTTCAAGCTTAATACGGAGGTTGAGTTATGAGTTTGATCGATCAGTTCCACGCCGGTGGATTTTTTATGTATTTTATTTTATTGTTTGGACTTTTAACTGCAGGTTTTATTGTTGAAAGATCGATTGCTCTTTATCTTAAGTATAAAGAACTTCCACAAGACTTTAGAAGAAATTTGTTAGCATTTGTAGCTGCAGGAGATTTTGCAGGAGCGAAAGCTTATATCGAAAACACTTCGACTACTGCATCTGTAGCTAAAGTTGCCATGACTGGTATCAAGTTAAGAATGAGTGGTGCTGGAGATGAGGCCCTTCAAGCAAGAATGGATGAGCAGTTATCAAGAGAAATTTCTTACTATGATAAACGAACTGGATTTCTTTCTATGTTTGGTAATGTTGCTACACTATTTGGTCTTTTAGGTACAGTTACTGGTCTTATTAGTTCATTTGCAGGGGTTGCAGCGGCAAGTCCGGTAGAAAGAGCTAATTTACTTTCTCAAGGTATTTCTGAGGCCTTAAACTCAACTGCTTTTGGTCTTATTGCGGCGATTCCAGCTCTTGTGGCTTTTGCCATTTTTCAAAATAGAACGGAGCAGATTGTTACGAAAATTACTGAAGCTTCAAGTGAGTTATATCATGACTTACTATTTTATAGTGAAAATCACGCACAAGAAACGGCTCAAGAAATTATGCCTACTGCTACTGAAGTAAAAGAAGTAAGTACGAGTAGAAATTAATTAATAAATCTTAGGAAGAGAATTTATGAGAAAGAAATCAGGACTTGGGAATAAAAAAGAGTTAAATGCAGATTTGAACTTAACTCCTTTTATTGATCTATTATCAACTTGTGTTTGCTTCTTATTAATTACTGCAGTTTGGATTGAAATTGGAACTGTTGAAATTAAGCAAACAAAAGGAACAGATGCTGAAGAATCTCCAAAGATTAGCTATGATCTTGATCTTGTATATAAAACCCCTACAGATTTAAAACTAAATTTAAAAAGAAATGGCAAGAGAGTGAAATCTCTTGCTGTGAAATCTGAAAGTGAAGAAGGATTTCAAGCAAGTTTATCTGAAATCATTTCTTCACAGATAACAACATTCAAAAATAAAACAATAGAAATTGCAACGGCGACTATTACTCCACGGTCAACTGTTAACTATGGATCGCTTATGCAAACACTAGATACTCTGAGAAAGAATAATATTATTAATATTGGAGTTCTCTCTGCAGGAGGTAGGTAATGATACTCAATGGAAGTTTGGTCGCAGCTGATCCTTTTGAGAAACATTTAATCAGTAGAAAAAGAAAAAAATCTTGGGGTAAGAAAGCCGCTGTATATGCATTGATGTTAACAAGTATGGTTGATATGTTTAGTATGCTTGTTGTCTTCTTACTACAAACTTTTTCTTCGTCTCCTGAGATCCTTATTAATAAAGGTGTTGTTTTACCTGATTCAATAACTTCTGCTCAAGTTAAGGAAGCTCCAGTTCTTGCTATTGCTAGTGATGGAAATATTTATTTAGACCAAAAATTAGTAGGTGAAACAAATAAAGTATTAAAGCATCCAGAAGCACTACTAGGTCAACTACACTCTATAAAGTTAAATTGGGCTAAACATCACGAAGGTATTGCTTTTCCAGGTGAAGTAAATCTTCAAGCTGATAAAGAGATAGCAAGTACTACTGTTTCACAAGTTATGGGCATTTTAACTAA
>CAYFHZ010000261.1:0-5167 GCA_964342535.1 uncultured Bacteriovoracaceae bacterium
ACTGAGAAGAACAAAGTCTGTATGGTCAATAACTTTTATAACCCAATGGCAGACTTCACTGAGTTTAAAGTAAATGTTGAAAAAAAGAGCTACTATGGGTGCTGTGCCATGTGCAAAGATAAGTTGAAGATGAGTTCTAACCATCGAATGGCAACCGACCCACTGACTAACGAAAAAATTAGTAAAGCTGACGCTTATATTGTTGCAGATAAAACAAATAAGGGCCGAACTTATTATTTTAAAAGCAAATCCAACTTTTTAAAGTGGACTAAACTTTAATCTAACCAAAACGGGCAGGCTAAATAGGGCCTGCCACAAGGATTACTTGACTAAATAAAATAGTAGTTGATAATAGAAGCTGTTTAATAAAACTTTGTCTTTAATTATTTTAACTACTTTTTTATTCAGCTTTCTTGCTGAAGCGGTAGTTTCTTATGATTTCTCAGATGCAAATGACAGGCAAATATCTACAACAGTGGACTCAGCTTCTTCAAAAATAACTATTAACGAAAATCATTGCGATGACTGCAAGGATGATGGATGCAGTGATGAAGGCAGTTGTTGTCTAAGATTTTGCTCTTATACCATAAACTTCTTTATGTCTTCAAGCAACACTTTGGCATCCATAAACCCATTATTATCATCTAAAATTGACTGGTATTTTTATAACAATTATATTTCCCCATTTCTTGATCCAGCCCTCAAGCCCCCTCTTTTCTCTTAGTTAAATTTTAAAAAGGTATTTGTCGTATTAACGATTGTGATAGCAGGTGTATTTGTGTTTGATCATTATGCTTCTGCTTCAAATGATAAGCCTCACTCTTCTAATAAGAATGAGGTAATCGTTTACAAGAATGCAGGCTGTGGCTGTTGTTCTAAATGGGCTGAACATATGAGAGAAAATGGATTTAAGGTTGTTGAAAAGCCAGTAGATAATCTTGATGAAGTTAAAAACTCTTTAGGTGTGCCAAATGAGAATCGATGCTGCCACACTACTGTTTTAGGTAAATACGTCTTTGAAGGTCATATTCCAGCAAAAAGCATTAAGAAGTTTTTAAATAACAATAAGAACTTAAAGGGTTTAGTTGTCCCTGATATGCCAATGGGTAGCCCCGGAATGGATTATGGAAGTCATAAGGCCCATTTTACAGTGATGTCTTTCGATAAAAATGGAAAAACATCAACATTTGAAGAATTCTAAACTGACATAGGAGATTTATAATGATTAAATATTTGTTACGAGGGTCTTTCCTCTTGATTTTTGCTTCTTGTAGTAAAGATGGAGCTGACCCAATGAAAGAGTGTATGAAAACAATGGATCACATGAGTTGTGTGAAAAAATTAGCTAAAGAAAATGGAGATGAATAGATGAAAAAGTACATTTTAGTAGTAGCACTTACAATGCTTGGAAGTTTAAGTAATTCTTACGCACATGGGGATGAACATGATGAAGAAGGTGGTAAGCACTCAAATCATCATGCTAAAGAATCTCCTGATGTTGTAGTTAAAGGTCAACTCATCGGCATGACTTGCTTTATAAAACATCAATCCAAAGGCGAGAAACACAAGGATTGCTTTAAAGACTGTGCTAGTAAGGGGCTTCCAATTGGCATCTTAACTCAGGATTACAAAATCTATCAGATTTCAGGCGAAGGACATGCTGATTTAAAGGAAACAAACAAGAAATTTCTTAAATACGCAGAAGAGCAAATCGTGGCCAAGGGGAAAGTCTTTACCAGTAATGGCATAAATATGATTGTTGTTAAGGGCATTAAGAAGGCTAACTAAGAAATGCATAGAATCTTAATCGTATTTTCAATTTTTCTAATTTCTAATGTGGTTTTAGGACACGGTGATGAAGATCATCGTGATCCTAGGGCTTCTCAACAGGTAAAATTAGATGACGATGGCTTTGAGATCATTTCGTCAGGGCCATCTAAAGAAGTACTCGCTCAAATAAATCAAATCTATAAAAAAGAAGTAAAAGGTATTTTTTCTAATAAATGTCTGACTTGTCATGGAGTTAATAATTCAATGCCTTGGTATTATTCAATTCCCGGGGCTAAGCATTTGATGGATAAAGATATGAGAGAGGCCAAGGAGCATATGGATATGTCCAATGACTTTCCATTTGGTGGTCACGGCAGCCCTATTGATGATTTAGATGCTCTTAAGAAAACAGTCGATAAAGGAAATATGCCTCCCTTTCAATATAAGATTATTCATTGGAAATCGGGGCTTAGTGACAAAGAGAAGAAAATAATAAAAAAATGGATTCAGGGGTCTAAAGATCTTATTGGCTCAAAATAGGTTGAAGTTATGAAATTAATGTTAATGCTGTTTTTGTTTTGCGGAATTAATGTATATGCAAGTGAAGTTGTTAAATATCAACTTATAATTAAAGAAAAAAATGTTGCGTTTACAGAGAAAAGTGTTGAGGCGATGTCGATTAATGGTTCAATACCTGGGCCAACATTAACTTTTACAGAAGGTGATATTGCGGAAATTGAAGTAATTAACAAGATGAATACTGAAACATCTATTCATTGGCATGGACTTATCCTTCCTAATTTTCAAGATGGAGTTCCCTATTTAACAACGCCTCCAATATTGCCGGGAAAAAGTTTCATTTATAAGTTTCCAATTAAGCACGCTGGAACTTACTGGTATCATTCACATACTGGACTTCAAGAGCAAAGAGGTGTTTACGGCTCCATTGTTATTAAGCCAAAAAAACAACTTCTTAAATATGATAAAGACCTTGTTTTAGTTTTATCTGATTGGACAAATGAAAACCCTGATGAAGTTCTCAGGACGCTAAAAAGAGGAAGCGATTGGTATTCTATTAAGAAAAAGACGGCAGTAAGTATTAGTGAGGCTATCTCAGGAGGGGCATTTAGTGGGCTTTTAAATCTCTGGAAAATGAGAATGCCGGGAATCGATATTTCGGATGTCTACTATGATACATTTTTAATTAATGGAAAAAATATAATCTCTTATCCTGAGTTAAGGCCCGGTGATGTAGTAAGGCTTCGAGTTATAAATGCGGCAGCTTCCACTTATTTTTGGACAACAATTGGTGATAATAAGGCAAATTTAATTTCTGCTGATGGTGTCGATATTAGGCCTATATCAGTGCCTCAGGTTTTGCATGCTATTGCTGAAACCTATGATTATCTTATTACAATTCCTAAGAATGGAAGCATTGAATTTAGGGCACAGGCACAAGACGGTTCTGGGTTTGCAACTGCTATTCTTGGACAAGGAAAAACTCATTTAGCAAAAAGAATCACGCCTCCTGATTATATAAAAAGAACTAAAATGGCTTCTGAAATGTCAATGGACCATAATATGAATATGGGGAATGATAATAAGATGGAACATAAGATGAACCATGAAGGTATGATGGATCATGGTATGTCTCATGAGCACATGATGGGACATGACGATTCTGAAATGATGAAAATGAATTCAATGAAGAGCGCCCCTTCTTATAGCTACGATGTTCTATCTTCAAAGGTAAAAACGACGATTAATGATACGAATGAAATCAAAAATATAACTTTAAATTTAACTGGAAATATGTGGCGATATGTATGGAGTTTAAATGGAAAAACTCTTTCTGAAGCCGATAAGATTAAAATTAGGCGAGGTGAAACAGTTAGAGTTGTTCTGAATAACAAAACTATGATGCATCATCCGATGCATCTACATGGACATTTCTTCAGAGTTTTGAATAAAAATGGTGAATATTCTCCATTAAAGCATACAGTTGATGTTGCTCCAATGAGTTCAGTGACAATCGAATTTCCGGCTAAAGAATCAGGAGATTGGTTTTTTCATTGTCATGTCCTTTATCACATGAAAGGAGGAATGGCGCGAATATTTAGCTATGGTGATAAAAGGGATGAAAGATTAAAAAACTTTGCTCTATCAAATGTCTTAGATATGGACACTCATTGGTATACTTGGGCAAAAACTCAAGCTGCAAGTCATTTTAGTTCTATAGAAATCACCAGTGCTAATACCAGAAATCAGCTTAACTTGGGGGCAGAGTATGGGTGGAACAAGAATTTAGAAGCAGATTTTAGTTATGATCGCTTTTTATCTGATTACTTTAGAGTCTATGTTGGTGCAAATACAGACAACAAAATTGAAGAGCAATTAGGTTCTGTTGATACTGTTGGGACGATAGGTATGAAATGGTTATTGCCATACTTTATTGATTCGAATGTTAGATTAGATTCAGATTTAAATATTCAAATTTCATTTGATGTCGATTATCTACTTTTTCCTAGAACCGCTTTTTTTGCTTATTGGGAAATGACGAATGATTTTGGTTGGAAAAATAGTCTTCCTCGTGGACGAAATAGAGTATCTGAGTATGTGTGGAATTCAGGTTTGGAGTATATTTTCTCAAAAAATCTATCAATTTTTGCAAGTTATGACAGCCGTTTTGGAGCTGGTGGGGGTCTTACCTATATTTGGTAATCCAGTATTTTAATTTTTCGATGAGTAAAATTTGAAGTGCGAGAGTTTCTTCATGAGTAACAAATGGAAAATTGGCAGATTGTTGCCAAGTTAAAGGCCCTACAAAAGAAGGCCTTAAAGCTGCGGGAATTGGAAGCTAGTACTTTTTCGATAATTCTCTACGTTATGCAGAGAATTATCGTTACAGCTTAGAGAAATCAGGTATAATCTGTTTATGAGAACCAACAAGACACATAAGTTTATATCTCTTTTGTTTTTAGTAGTTTTTATAATTGCTGGTAATTCAGTTATATCGAGTAAAAAAGGTGATATTGACTCTCACCTCAATGATTATGCCTATTATAATGTTGCCCATCACGATAATATTGATGATGAGCCACATACTCACACGCATAAACATAGTGAGGATGGTGACGAACATGAGCATAACCATGAGCATTCTAAGGTTACTCAACCAGAAATTAAGCTTTTGAATCACTCAATAAAAGTATTAGCTAAAGTTTCAGTTATTGAGGCTAAGCAAGGGTTTTCAGAGAAAAACTTAATCTCAAATCCTCACCCAAATAGAATCTATAGGCCTCCGATACATTCTTAGTTTTTTCAGAATAATTAAAACTAAAATTTAGGAGGAACTATGTTTAAATTTTTATTAAGCATTCTTCCACTATTCTATACA
>CAYFHZ010000262.1:0-5163 GCA_964342535.1 uncultured Bacteriovoracaceae bacterium
CTTCAAGCATTGTGCCAAGTAGTATTTCTGAATAATTGTCCATGACCGTTAGCGATCTTTGAACTTTACGAAGTTCAAGTTGTGCTACAACTTGCTTAGCTAAGGACTTCAACATTTTAATCTGTTTTGCGACTAAGCTATTAGGTTTTATATCAGCAACACACAAAGTTCCAAGTTTAAAACCATTTTGAGAAATAAGTGGCGCTCCTGCATAAAACCTAACTTTTGGATCATTTATAACTGCAGGGTTATCTTGAAAACGCTCATCCTTATACGTATCCTGAACAATAAGTAATTCATCTTGTAAGATTGTATGTCCACAAAAAGAATCGTCTCTTTTCGTTTCTGTTAAATCTACTCCGATAATAGATTTAAACCATTGCCTGTCAGAGTCAATGAAACTAATATAGGCAATTGGCATTTCACATGCATCAGCAACAACCTGTACAATATCATTTAAAATTTCATCTTGAAGAGTATCCAAAATCTCAAAGCTCTTCAGTTCTTGAAGCCTTTCTTTCTCATTATGTGGAATCGGTGCTTTTAACATTTATATCCTCTTACACCTAGTTATCGGACGATTACTCTTTTGATTTTATAAAATAAATATGAGGCAAAAAAAAAGGCGCCCAAAAGACGCCTTTTTCACTCTAGTATCTATTTTTTATGAAGCTGCTTCTTTATCTTCCCAGTATTTTTCATCCCATTCACCTTGTTCTATCTGCTTATCCTTAATCGATGGTTGATGTTTATGAGAAATTCGTTTTTTCCATTTATCCTTTTTCTTTCCAACTTGTTTTTCAATTTTAGAAACCGCTAGATCTAATGTTTTATAAAGTTGATCGGAGTGAGCAGCTGCATGGTATTCGAAATTTGGCCCTACTAGCTTTATGTCAGCACAGTGAGCTCCATCATCTCTAACATAACATGTCCAATGGACTTCAAAATTCCCTTCAAAAAATTTTTTCAACTTTTGAGACTTTGAATTAATTTTTTCATCAAGTGCCGGTGTGTGCTCTAAGTGCTTAAATGAACTGATAATTTTCATAAGAAATGCCTTTATAAATTAAAAAGTTAATAATGTGTATAACAACACTAAATTCATTTACGGTAGAAGCTCATACCTCCTTTAATGAATTCTACCTCAGTTCTAAGTAAAATTTAATTTCGTAAATATTTATCATTTAACCTACATTCTTTCTTTTTGAAGAAGGAAGTATATTCATTTGCTCACGGTATTTGGCCACGGTTCTTCGTGCAACCTTAATATCTTCATGGCTTAAAATATCAGCAATTTTTTGATCTGAAAGTGGTTTTTTGTTATCTTCATTATCGATAAGCTCTTTTATCTTAAGTTTTAAACTCTCACTAGCAATATCAATACCACCATTTTTCCCTCCAATTCCAGCATTAAAAAAATACTTCAACTCAAATGTACCAAGAGGAGTATGGACGTACTTGTTAGTTGTAACCCTTGAGACAGTTGATTCATGTACTCCTATTTCATTAGCTATATCCTTAAGAATCATTGGTTTTAGCGCCACTGCACCTTTTTTAAAAAATTCTGGTTGATATTTAACAATTGCATGTGCAACTTTCTCAATTGTCTTTTGTCTATTTTCTATAGACTTAATTAACCACAAAGCTGATCTTAACTTATCTTGAACATAATCAGATGTTTCACTATTTTCACTTTTCTTAATAAGACCTTTATACAGGTTGGAAACTTTTAAAGTTGGAACACCTTCGTTATTAAGGCGAACGACTAATTCATTTCCAATTTCTTTAATATAAATATCAGGAACAATATATTGCACTTCTTCAGGTGAAATAAGTCTTCCTGGTTTAGGATTCAGAGAGTGCAAAATTATTTCAGCATCTTTAATTTTTTCAATACTTGCGCCTATTTCATCTGAGATCTTTTTAAAATCTCTTTTTATAAGATCATCTAGGTAACGTCTAATCAATATATTTACGAGGGGAGATGGCTCTTCCAATGCTTGGGCCTGTACCATCAAACACTCTTGCAATCCAGTGGTCGCACAGCCTACAGGATCAAGGTTTTGTATAAGTGAAAGAATATCTAATGCCTCATCTTCACCAAGTTTTACACTTTGTAATAAATCTTTAAATGATTCGTCTAAGTAACCATCATCACTCAAATTATGAATAATGAGACTTGCAAATTTCCACTCTTCCTCTGAAAGATTCTCCATACGAAGTTGCCATTCTAAATGTTCTTGTAAATTGGCCCCACGTGATACCATATTCTCATAATTGGGAGCATCATCCTTAGATCGAACTTCTTTTGTATAAGGAGTAGATGAGGTTGAGTTATAAGCATCAATATATTTATCCCACTCAAAATTATCTTTCGAGTTATCTATAAGTTCCGGCCCGGAGAAATCATCTGAACTTTTTTCTTGAGTATCTTTTGACCTTGCTTGAAGCTCCTCTCGAGTCGTTTCCCCTCCTGATTCTTCCAGCATTGGGTTTTCGACCATCTCTTTTGCAATGACACTCGTCATCTCTAAATGAGTGAGAGTTAGCAGTTTTATCGCTTGCTGCAATTGAGGGGTCATCATTAAACTTTGTGACTGCTTTAAATTTAACGACATCTTTTGTGCCATAATACTCTCCAATTCCGAATAGAAAAGATTCCTTTCTTCCTCAAAGATCTATGCCATGAGATCTTATTTACAATTTAAATTCTTCTCCTAGATAGGATTTCCTTGCTACCTCTGAGTTTACAATTTCATCAGGAGTTCCACTAACAAGTAGTTCACCTGCACTCATAATAAAAGCTCTATCCACGATACCGAGCGTCTCTCTAACATTATGGTCTGTGATAAGAACTCCAATATTTCTATTTTTCAAATCTTTAATTATTTTTTGTATATCACTAACTGCAAGAGGATCTACACCTGCAAAAGGTTCATCCAATAAAACAAAACTTGGATCTAGAGCAAGACATCTTGCAATTTCAACTCGTCTCCTCTCTCCTCCTGAAAGCTCTCGACCTTTTGATTTACGAATGTGATTTAATCCAAAATCTTTAATAAGTCTCTCCAGTAAATTCAATTTTTCATTCTTAAAAATATTTCTTATCTCTAAGACTGAATATATATTTTCTTCCACACTGAGCTCTCTAAAAACAGAGGCTTCTTGAGGAAGATAACCAACTCCTTTCTTGGCCCTCTCGTGAAGTGGTAACTTTGTTACATCTTCACCGTTAAGTTCTATGGCCCCATGGTCTGCCCTAACAAGTCCGACCATCATATAGAATGAAGTTGTTTTACCTGCACCATTTGGACCCAGTAACCCAACGACTTCCCCTCGTTCTACGTCAATGCTGACAGATTTAACAACAGTTCTACTACCGTAAATTTTTTTAAGTTCTCTTGCTTGAAAACTACCTTCCATTATTACTTATCCTTTTTTAAGTTAAAGCTTGATTGTGCATCATCAACTTCTACCAACTCAACATTTTCTCTCAATGTGATTTGATATCCTTGTATAATGTCTTCACCCTGTTCAACTCTAGGTGCACCAGTTAGAATCACTTTCGCTGATCTTTGATGTCCTTCCAGTTTTTCTGAATAAGCCTTTCTTAATTGGGGCTTTTTTCCAGGGATAACAAGCTTCTCCTCAAGTTTCACATCGTCATAAAGGACATAATACTTGAGCTTTTTATTAAAGTTTTCTAAGAAAATCTCTGCACTCCCAGACTCTAAATGATAATTATTGCGATCAATTTTTACTTTCTTTTCTATTTTCACCAATGATTCTAAAGACTTAAGCATCATGTATTCTGAAGTGAAGTTCATATCTCCTTCATACTTATGTTTTCTAATAATTCTTCCCTTAACATCTTTAAATAATTCCATCTTCTCTGTCTTGAGATTTGAAATAAGGTCTTGAGCTTTTAACTCTAGCTGATCTAAAGTTTTCATATCAGTATGTTGGGCCTCTACTCCGCCCCACCCCTTGAGGACTTGGTCATTCCCATCATAGGTCAGGTTGTGACCTACATATTGTGATGATTTTTCAGAAACCCGGACATTTCCGTTAAGTTTTAAAAACTTTCTTGATTGCAATAAGGTACCATTGTCTGCACTGTAATGAATGATATTTTCATTTGAATAATAAACTCCTTCTGGATTATTAAACAAAAGTTTATCGTTATTAATTATTTCGAGATAACTAGAGAAGAGTTTGGCCATTGGACGCTTCAATTCCAGTTTAAAATATTTAATATCTTCAAAATATGATTTCTCATCTGTTTTTACATATTTTTGTTTTGCACGATTTGATTCACTAAATTCACTATAACCAGTAAATATAACTAGCAAAAAAAATAAAGCTACAAAGCCGATATTTATAATTAAATTATTTTTATTGTACATATTTCTCACTTTCAAAACCTAAGCAATCTTTGACGGATTTTCTCAGATTATGATATCAATTCACAGCTAATTATATCAAAGATTAAACGCACAAGGGAAGAGAATGTCACATAGTTCTGATGAAATAAATTTAGAACAGATTATTGCTACAGGAGTCAAACTAACTCCGATGATGGAGCAGTACTACGAAATTAAGAAAAACTATCCTCAAATGCTCCTCATGTTTAGAATGGGAGACTTCTATGAGCTTTTTTTTGAAGATGCTAGAATAGCATCAAAGATTCTTAATATCTCTCTAACTCACAGAGGAAAACTCGGAGGTTTTCCCATTCCTATGGCCGGAATTCCTCACCATGCTGCAACAACTTATGTTGACCGTATCACTGCACAAGGTCAAAAAGTCGCAATATGTGAACAGGTTGAAGACCCCAAGGCTGCCAAAGGAATTGTTAAGCGAGCAGTTACCCAAGTTGTTAGTCCTGGTATTCCTTATGATTTAGATAAAGCCGAGTCAACAAACCAAAATTATATTGCATGTGCATGTAATCACCCGCAAGGGTATTACCTAAGCTTTATTGATTTTACGACTGGTCATTTTTTTGGGTTTGATATCAAAACTGAACAAGAATTACTCGAAAAAATAGCCCTTCACTCTCCAAAGGAAATGATAAACTATCTTGGGCAATGGGATGAATCAAAACTTGTTAAAGAGTATTTAGAAAAATCTTCAATCCTTTTAAGTCATCTTTCATCTGAG
>CAYFHZ010000263.1:0-5148 GCA_964342535.1 uncultured Bacteriovoracaceae bacterium
AGCACCAATTTGGTTAAAAAAAGATGAAGCTATCTATATGCTTCTTGATGTAAGTTATTTTATCCCTAAGGAGCTTGGGAAACCTGAGGAATTTGAGTTAATAACTGGACACAGTAAACCAAAAAAACAATCTCCAGCAAGAACGTAAAATACTTTTTAGGTCGTTATAAAACACTCAAAGCAGAAAAAAGTATCAATCTGAATTTAAGAATTTTCATCGCAATATCTTTCACAAGAGGGAAGCCTCTGTAATAATTACTTCGTGTTAGTTTTCTAACAGTCCATGTAAATAGTTCTACAACGAAAGAAACTGATCATTAAGTCTGGAATAATCAATCTAATATTATTAAGAAATAATAATAAGGAAACCTATGAAAGGAATTATCTCTCTAATTCTACTTACTAATTCCATAACATCGTTTGCAGATATTGGAGTAGAAAATATTGATGGCAGCATGGCCCAAGAAGGAAAAAGTACTTTTTTTGGTTATCTAACAAAGGAAGGACGTGACAGAAGAAATCAATAGTTTAATTCATATAATGGTGCTGAAATAAATGGTTTAAAGAGAGGAATGAAAACATTTTTTATAAATGTAGATAACTCAAATTGGATCGTAAATAAGCTTGCCCCAGGCGCAGTTTTTCGGGAGCAAATCTTAGTTTTATAAGGATGAAGTAGCAAGCATATATACTTTTTTGAGATTATTAAAGTTACCAACTATTACACTTTGAAATGAAGTTGTAGCTATAAAAGAGGATTGTATGAAATGTAGAAAGAAAAATAAAAATATTGATAATAAGTCTCTTGCTAAAATTACAAGTAGGTTTTTTATTTATTTCACTATAATGTTCACACCAATCGTTTATTGTAGTGACGATTCGGTTGAGTTAGTCTCAAAACTTGATATGGTCACAGTCGAAGTATCTAGTGAAATACAAAATGATTTTAAGAAAAGTATCCAAAAATTCTCAGAAAACATAGATTATCCGTCTAGGCTAAAGAATGTACTAGTTGATCTAAATAGTAAGTATGAGGCTATAGATTTAAGAGAATCTAATGGGTTATTTCTAGCAGGAGAAGGAGCAGCAAATAGAGTTGATGGACTGACTTATTATAAGAGAGTTGTTCTCAATAGAATTAAGATGGAGCAGACAAAAGACTTGGGCCATCGTGATGTTTTTTATCTACATGAAGGGTTAAAAGCAATAGGATATAATGATAAAAATTACAGCTTAACGCTTTCAATTTTATTATCTAGTTTATATAAAAGCGAGTTGTCTGAGGCTGACATTATTAATATTGCCGACAACGTAAATACTAGTATGGGAAGTTTTAAGTTTTTAAGTCGCTCAGGGACTAGTGTTGGTGGAGGAGGTGATCATACTTCCCTTGTTCTTAAATTGAAATATCTGATTGACCGACTCTATTCAGGAGCTAGAATTCAAGAGATTATTAAAATACTTAATGTTTCAATCGAGCCTAATACAGACTCACGTTTGGCATATAATGTGACAACAGTAATAAGAAATAATGAAGTGGTCATTCTAATACCTAATGCTGTATACAACCTTTTGCCCGGTCATCGAATGAGAATAGAACGTGAGCTTTCAAAGACCATAAAAAGTGTCCTCGAGAATAACTAGTTCAACCCTTTTTTATTAGGGGAACATCCTGTGGATCCTTGTTATGCTATTCTTCTGGAAAAGGATTATGAATCAAAAGTTAAATTATTTAAATATGTTTTGGTCTGTTTTTATTTTGATATAGTAAAGCCTTTAAACGAACTTTCAAATTCAGATTAAGTTAAAATATCTTTGGGATATATCCAAAGTATATATGTGAATAATATTTAATCTGGAGTTTTTTTTGGTTTAGAGGCGTTCACATAAAAATATTAATACATCAATGCTATATTATATTTATTGTTGCTTTATTAATCAGATACTCAACTACTTATATGTTTGTGATTTAAAAGTCTTTCTCTTTATATTAAATTTATGTTGAAACTACTTACTTATTTCTGAAGTGTGAAAATATCGATCTTACTCATGGTAATTATTTGTATTAACCAATTTGGTTAAGGCATTTGCAGCGATAATTAAAGTAAAGATTACAAAAAATCTTTAACTGTAATCTTGTTGATGTAGTTTAAGAATGATTCAGCAATATATTTTAGTTCGAAATGCAAGGATCATACAGAGGTGATAAAGTTTACATTCCAAAAAAATGTGAGTTTTTTATCAAAAATAGATACTTTGAGTATCGCTAGATATATGGAGATAATAATATTTGATTTTTATTTCACGATGTTATTCTCATGTTAAATAAAAATTATAAATATTAATAATAAGTTTTTTGATGTTATGTCTTAAAGCAAAAAAAGGAGAAATAAAATGTTTAAAATTAAAAATTTAGTTTATCTTGTTTTTTTATTGGCGAGTTTTAATGTATTGGGTGAAGTAAATATTACTGACTATGTTAATAGTGCAGATCCTTTTTACCCAATGGAAATAAACAAAGTTGATGTTTTGCAAACCAAAGTAGCACGTGGTGGGAATTCTGTATCAGTCTCACTCCGGATTGTTGCAAGAGTTCGTGGTGGTACTTACGAGGACTTAATGTCTGGGAAAGTGCGAATACTTACTAGCACCTATGGTTCCAATCTTAAGGATAGACTTAAACTAGACTTTATAAGTGTAGTTCCTCCAAGAAATACTTACAATGATGGAGTTATAGTTGCTCAGCCATTATTTAGTTTTTATAGTGAATTTATAGTAAATGTAAATTTATCTGTTTTAAACTTTTTAGTTTATAATCAACTACACGAGAAGGGAAACAAGAGAGTTGCATTTATTGACATTAAATCTGATAATGGTAAGGCCTATAATCTAAAATTTACAGCTATTACACATGGTCAAGGTTACGATGTTCAAATTGATAGAATTTTTGAAGTTAAGCATTCACCAGCATTTTAATCATTAAAAAAGTAAGAGAAAGCAATTATTTTATTTATAAAAACTTAGGGCTCCTATTTGGGAGCCTTTCTTAATTTTAATAGAATATTATTTATTACCTAAATAGAATAGTTTATAAAAAGGTCAATGTTTATTTCTGTTTCATATTATCTTACTTTGAAGTAAGTTCATATAAATCTCCTATTAAACGATAAGCTCTCATAAAAGTGTTGTTCTCACCATCTTTATTTCCATATTTATTAACCCATAGATCATATATAATTTTGTCTAAGTGACTTGAAAGGTTTTTTGCAACAAATGAAAAAGAATCATTATTATTTTTGATAGTAAGAATTTCATTACGTATTTGATCTTTATTGTCCTCAAGTAATTTTACAGCTGCGTCAGCATCATGATTAAAATAGAGTTGGTAATAAACCTCTGATATGATTTTTCCACTAAATCGACCTCTTACATTTGGCACCTTTGCTGCTTCATTAATATTATTTTGAATTTTACTAGATAAATTCTTATGATTTCTTTGTATTAATTGTGCAAGTTCTGTGCTGACTACATCATAATTTCCCATTTTTACAAATAGGGATAATATATATAAATCCTTCGGGCTTTCTTTTAAGGATTTGATTGCTGTTGCTTTAGCATGAGGATAAAAATATGAATTTTTATTCGCATACTTCAAGATATCATGAAGATAATTTATATCGGTTTCATTTTTATATTCACCAAGACAAATCTTACAAGCTACAGTGTTGTATTTACCTGCAGGATTATATATATCATTTCCAAAACAACAATCGCTACATGCATATGGGTACTCTATTGAATCTTCATGTTTGAAACCGAGATTATGTAATTGCTCGTGAAAAATGGTATTTTTTAATTGATCTTTTTCTAGCTCCAAAGCTTTACTTTTTCCGTCTCTTGGTAGTAAAGAGATAAAAGGGTGTTCGATAGGGTTAGTCATTTTTGCAGGTGGATTAGTCAGTTTATCTTTTGAAGTCGTTGAAGCATGACCTAAGGTACCTTCCCACTCATATTCTTTTTCTGAACAAACTAGTTTTACATTTTCATTTTCAAGTAAAATTAATAATTCATGTGAGTTTTTTAATGCGCCTGATATTGTATATTTGTTTCCCTTTTTTTTGTCTAAGTCAATTATGCATTGAAGACCTTCATTTATAGTATTCTTGACGAGCCATGGAAAACCTACTCCCCACTGCTTGATACAGGCCAAATCTATACTGTATCCAAAATTTGTTAGAAGAAATCCTTTGGTGCTGGCAGCTGACATTTTTAAACTTTCTTCTGCAAAAACATCCAACTGTTTTTGTAGGTTCAATGAGTAACAATTATTAATTTTTTGATCTGAATGAATGACTTGAAAGTAGATGGTCTCATATATACCATCTTGATCTTTATCTTTTTCATATTTTATTTCTACTTTGCCCTTATTATATTTATCTGAAACTTTGCGATCAATTATTTTGTTATAGTCAGTATCTTGTTCCCAGACCTGAATGTAATCATTCAAGTTGTAATGATATATATTATCAATATGGCCATCATTATTTCTGTCTTCTTCTAGTTTGATGAGTTTATTTTGTTTATAGTATTCTATTCTATCAATTATACCGTCTTTATTAAGATCCAGCTTTTTGATCGTTTCACTAGTCCAAACATTTGAACTGTATAGGGTAATATAAAATATAATGATCTTGTGGAACATAACTTTCCTATCTCTAAGTTCATATCTTTATCGACTCTATTGTTTCGTTGATTAAATACATCAACCATTTGGTTGTAAGTGGAAAATATTTCTTCTTTTGAGTCTAAAATATTTACATTTCACTATGCATTGTATGCTTAGCGTTATACCTAGGCTCAATAATCAAAAATATGAGGTTCAAATGAAAAAAATGTTAGTTGTAGGTCTTATTTTAATGTCTTCTGCAGTTTTTGCTGATGGAAAGTATGGAAAATACAGTTATTGTGCTGATTGTGTTGATGAATATTCTTTATATAAAAATGAACAAACTGTTTCAAAGTATGCAGAGTATGAAGTTGGACAGTATGTGTATATTGCAGAAAAAGATGCTTCATTTCAAGTTCAATATATTTTTTCATCAGGAAAAGCGTTCTTAAGAAAGTGGTCCGTAAAGAATGGAAAAATTG
>CAYFHZ010000264.1:0-5140 GCA_964342535.1 uncultured Bacteriovoracaceae bacterium
AAATTCTTGAGAGAGATATCAAGTGGTATGACGCAGACTTATGGGGATTTGGGTTGTAAAAACAAGGGTTTTTAAGTGGTGCCCCACAATGTATAGTGGTTGAACCAGAAGAGGTCGATAACCTACTGATTTTTAACGATAATCCTCTGGTAATAACAAAGGCGTACTCTGTAAAATGGAAAAAAGATGGCGTTGACTTAGTGGAGTTGGCAAAAAAGCACTGGGGAGAACAAAAGTCTTATAAAGAAATTGCACAGGATATGGGGATTACACGGGGACAAGTTGACTGGAATTTAAGAAAGATCAGATCCAATTACTCCCAAGATGAGATCTCTAATTTAATAAAGTCGTCATAAAAGGAGAATATTTTGAAAGCATTAATTGACTCAATTGTAATTGCTACCTACCTCTTGGCCATCACGGTAGGAGGTAAATATACACTATCCAAAACGTATAATTTCATCCAAAGAGCTGCTCTTGAGAAAGTTGCGACAGGCTTAGGTGACTTAGAACCTATTACTCAAAAAATGACGGGTAAGAAGTTAAATTTTTAGCTTCTTGCCAATTCTATATAAAAATCTACTGTTTTTAATACTAGGATTACTGAACAAAAAAACCCTTCCCTTGAACTTTGTTAATCCAGTACGGAACCTGAATGTCCTCTTTTCTAGATCCAGTCGCCAAAATGATATTATTAAAGCCAAGATCATAAATCTGTTTACTGAGAACTTCGCCTTTTTGATCATCTCCTAGGTTGGAATCAATGTAGATTGATGTTTCGCTGGAAAATGTATTTGATTCTTTTAAAAAGCTATCCACATCATAAAATGAATTTAAATTAATTCCATAACTTTGGGCCGATCGTTTCCAGTTTAAGTGGGTAAATTGATCGTCATCAATAAGAACAATTTCATCCGGAAAATCATGGGACTTAATAGTAACCTCAATATTAAGTACAGATTCTTTTGGTATCATTTTTATCCCAAACATTTCACAGTTTTTCTGAACTTTCTTTTCTAAGTAGTGACTCGTGACCAAAGTACTTCTAGATTCAATATTATTAGAAAAAATTAACTCGATACCATTTTCCTTGGAACCAATTAATTCTAAATCCACAAGGAAGGTACATTCCTCAAGCTTATTTTGCTTTTTCCAACGGTTAAACTCAACAGAACTATAAAGATGAACAATTTCAATTTCCATATTGGAAAGTTTCTTGGCCCATAGATTATGAATTGATTCATCGTCATCTATAATAACAACTATCTTTGAATCAATCCTAAGTTTATCAGCAAACCAAACTGGCTCTTCTACCTTTTGAAGTAAAATTTCAATAATAGTTCCCTTCCCTATTTCTGAATCAATATTCAAAACTCCATCTTCTGATTCAATATAACTTTTAGCTTGATTTAAACCAATACCAGAACTATTTTTATTAATACTTTTCCCATATTTAAATATCTCTTTGAGATGTCTCTTCTCAATTCCAACCCCGTTATCTTCAACTTGAATACAGACTTGATCATTACCACTAGATAAAACAACCTTAACATTTATTGGCCCATCTTTTTTAGATGCTTCAATTGAGTTATTAATAATATTAGATATCGCTCTGTTAAAGTCTGATTTGCTAATATAGACAAAAATATCCTTATTTATCTCAGTTTCAATATCTATCGAAACATCGGACCTTGTTTTATATTCAATTCGTTTTTCAGAGATAATCCTTTTGAGCAATGGATATACCGCGACACATTCCTTTTCAGATGTTTCTTCTAATGTTCTATCCTCTTCATTAATTTTCAACGTATTAATAATATCTTGAATTCTATTTATAGATTGCCTGCCTAGGATACGTAACTCTTCTGGCATATTATTTTTAACTTCGGCAATAAAGTACTCTAAAGATGTTAAAGGCGAATTTATATCATGTTGAAGTTTTTTAATAATTTTAATATTTCCATCAACAATAAGTTGGTTCATATTGGCATTCGTCATGATTCTAGCTTCTTCAAACAAGGCCCTAACCATAACAAGACCGAGTATAAATATTTCTACAAGTAAGCTAACTTTTACGAAATAATTAGCTTGAATTTCATTGATATTCATCACTCCAAGATCTTTTAAGGTAAATACAAGTGATGAGAATAAAAATAATGAGAAGCTTAATAAAAACATTGCTGAATATTTCATTCTTCGTACTATCGCATATAAGCAAACAACAATACTTGATAATGACAATAACAACGTTAAATAACTGGTAAATTTAATCACCGTTTGGTTATAAAAGAACAAACACATTATAAAGTGAGCAATCGCTATATATTTCACACCACCATAAATCCAAACGAGCTTGTCATTTTTTCTCTGCTCAGTAAAAACCTTGTGAATAAGTCCGACGGTCCCAAATGTTAGCAATCCACATGAGAAAACGACTGGACGGCTCAAAAAGTATTCTGGAAGAAAATTGAAAAATGAAAAGAAATAACCTGAAAACGATAGCTGTATTACAAATAGAGAAACAATATGCATTAAATAGTAAGTAATCTCTACTTTCCTTCGAATATAGAAAAATGATATTGCCAATAAAATCGTTACCAATACAACTCCAAACCATAATCCATCAAACATCCACTTGCTCTTTAAAAAGCCTTGAAAGATATCAGATGACTCAAATGTGAGAAAAGGTAACTGAATTGAGCTTTGAGTATTCGTAATACCGATTATTTCGACATTATCCTGGTTTAAATTATCAAAAAATACATACTCTGAGCCTTGATTATTGGTTTTTGAGTAAGACCTAGACTCAATAAATTCACCATCAACAAACTTGTAAAAGCTAATTTGATGAATCATAGGAAATGAGAAATAAAATATTTTTCTTTCAACCTCAGAACCTAAAATAAAAGCTGCTTGCTTTACATTTTTAAACCCAAGGTTATTTTTAATGGTCTCTTTAGCACAATCAACAAGTTGATGATAACTAGTCTTATCCTTTTTAAAGGATGAGATCAGTTCAGGATTAGAACAAAACTTAACCTTTGTATATCCTAGACTTGAGAATAATATGAATATAAGTACAATCGCCCTATTGAGCACTATACCCCCCATCAATAAAGATTTCTGAACCTGTCATAAATGACGTATTGTTTTCTAAAAGAAATTTAATATAAGTTGCAATCTCTTCGGCAGTTGCTATTCTTTTAACTGGATGTATTTGTTCTAAAGCAGCAGCACTTCCCATTCTTTTCTTTAAATCAGAGATAAGATTCGTATCTACCCCACCAGGTGAAACACAATTAATCTGAATGTTCTTTTCAGCATACTCAATTGCAAGAGATTTCGTTAGGGCCACTATACCAGCTTTTGATGCTGAATAATAAGAGCTTCCGGCCATACCACAACTAGCAAGAACTGATGCGATATTAATAATTGAGCCTGAGCCATTTTTAGACATCACTTCAAGCTCTTTTTTCATCATAATAAAAGTACCTCTAAGGTTTACACTTATGATTTTATCAAACTCCTCAACTGTTGATTGAACTAATGGTTTATTAGGGCCAGGCATCCCTGCGGCGTTAACAGCTTTATTTATCGTGATTTTTTTCTCTTTAAGAGTCTCAAAAAGACTATTAACATCTGACTCATTTGAAATATCACACTTTAGAGCAAGAACATTCTCTTGGCTGACCTCAATTGAATTAATATCTGTTAAGATGATTTTGTCATAAAGATCTATATTTAATGATTCAAATGTCGCTTTACCAATTCCACTAGCAGCTCCAGTAATTAAAATATTATTTTTCATTTCATATCCTTTGTCATTGATTCTAAGTTCAGAAGAATTTTATAAATTTCACTTTCTTTCGTTATCGCTATTTCAAGCATTTCTTTTGTTTCTTGATTCTTAATCAGTGCATCTTCTTTAATAAATTTCAACAAACTCATTATGTTATGAATATGCCCATTTAACTGATGAATATTATTTCCGGCAATCATAGACTTCTCCTCGTACCAAAAGACTTATGAGAGTTGGATCTCAAAAATCCTGTTAAGTTTCCATATGAAGTACCCATTGCAGCAGAGGCGTGCTTAACAACTCCTCTATGCCTTCTCACCATCCCTTGAATTAGTTCTTTTTTAAATACAATTAAAAATTCCCTCAGTCCCATATCCTCAATTAAGTCCAAATAAAAATCAGAAACGATCTCTTTATTTGGATTAATATTTGTTTTTATCTGTACAGGAAGAACTTCAGGTGTAATTAACCTATGTCCATGAGCAACCCAATTCTCAACTAGATCTTGTATCTCTCTTGTGTTTCGTGGCCAATCGTACTTTTTAAGTATTTTTTCAGCTTCATCATTGATCAAAATTCGAAATGGTTGTTTCGATAAAAAATGCTCGATTAAAAGCATAATATCAACAGCTCTTTCTCTTATTGGAGGAAGATTTATAGAGAAAGTACTGATTCTGGCATAAAGGTCTTCCCTAAACTGTCCACTTTGAATAAGTTGAAATATGTTTTCACAAGTGGCACTAACAACTCTAAAGTTTGATTTAACTTTCTTATCAGAGCCAACAGGATAAAACTCTTTTTCCTCGATCGCCTTTAACAAGGTTTTTTGTGCCTTAGGTGATAAAGCATGGATTTCATCAAGAAAGATAATTCCATTATTAGCCCGTTCAAGAACTCCAACCTTATCATCATTTGCTCCTGTAAACGCCCCTCTTACATGGCCAAATAATTCACTAGCAATTAGCTCGTCTGTGTATTGTGAGCAGTTAATATCAAGCATCTTGTTATAACCAACGATTTTGTCAATCAATTCAGCAACAACCGTCTTCCCAGTTCCTGTTTCACCGGAAATGAAAATAGGCTTATCTGAAAACGAGAAGTTTTTAATTTTGTATAATTCTTTTAAAAGCGTTGGAGAATTTGTGATATATGAGTTCTTAATTTGAGCCTCAAACTCTGCATCCTTCAAATGATTTCTAAATCTATTCACAACGACTTCTAGTTTTTCATTATTAAATGGCTTGTTTAGGTAGTCTTTTGCCCCATTTAGAAAAGACTCTTCTAATATTGTCGATTTTCAGGTTTAGAACACCACTTCAGTTGCAGTTAACAACACCACCT
>CAYFHZ010000265.1:0-5131 GCA_964342535.1 uncultured Bacteriovoracaceae bacterium
AGAAACAAATCTAGATTTCATTTCATTTAGATCTTTTTCTTTTTTAAGATTATTTAGTATTTCTATTTCTGTTTTTTTTCTTTTGGTAATATTTCTTTCTACTATAAGTATTTTATCGTATTGTCTTCGGGAATTAATTAGAGGAACAATATTAAGTAAGTAATGATTCTTCTTTTTTGAAGCTTTATGAGTAAGATCAAAAGCATTAGGCTCGAAATTATCAGTTTGTTTAATTTTAGCATTATTAAGATATTTTAGTTCTAATAGCTCTTAAAATTTTCCACTGGCCATTGATTTGAGTTTATCCTTATGCTTGTAATGAATTGCTTTGACGTAGTTGTTCATAAAGGCATAAAGTTTTTTCTTGTTAGTTGCATAACTTGAAAATGAAATAAATATGAGAAGTATCAGCGAGTATTTCATTTTTTATCCTCTTGGGCAAACGCAACGTTGAAGTTACAGCCTAAAGATTTTGCGTGCTTCTTAATATCATGTAGAAAATTAATAAGTCTTCCTGGACAATCCGTTACCTTAAAAAAAGAGTGAGGCACAATCGTTTTAATTTGCGGGAATTTTTTTTGTAGGTCACAGCTAAGTTCTGCTGTCTTTTTTATAATGATATCATTAGGGGTGAGAACTTCCTTGGTAAGTAAATTACTTGGGACTAAAGTCTTACCAACTTTTCTGTATGTGATTGGTTCATAATTCCCTATAACTGCAATTCCAAGAGAATAAAAATTTCCAGAAATACCATTTTTTTGTTTTTTACTTTCATTCAACTCTTGTGAGTATTCATAGACATTTTGTGCAGTAAGGCCAATTTGTTCATTACCACAGAATTGATACTTCGATTTTAATTCTTGTTCATCAGAAGAAGATAGATTTAACGATTTACTTCCAGTGTGTGCTCCTTGCATTTCAGGTGGTCTTCCTGAAAATACTTGTGGTGAGTTACGGCTTGCTCCTCTATATTTTGTTGAAATCAAATAGTTATAGCCTAGCATATACCAATTATTATGATTCACATGATAATCATTAATGACTTCAGGAGAAGCAGCTTCATCAGTACCTGTGTGATGAATAACCAAGTATTTTAAATTATTAGTAGACCTTCTACAGAAGGTAACATTCTTATCTTTGTTGTTTTCATAATCTAATATCGTGACAATTGGTATGGACGTAGGGGAGGTATCAGTTTTTCCAATATATTTTTCAATATCTTTAAGGAAAAGTTCCAAGTCATCATTCTGGGTAGAAGGCTGTTTAATAGTACATGCTATTTTATTTATCTTCTCAATGAGCTTATTTCTTGGACATATATTATCAAAATTATATCCAGAGTTATCTAAGAAGTGTAAAATGGAATTGAGTAAATCTTTGTTTAATTGATCTAAATTATTAATACTCTCAGGTGTATCAGTAGATTTGATTAATTTGTTACTTGTATCTTTTAGAGCATCATGAAGAGTCGATAATTTTTTTTGAAAATCTGTGTTGGGATATAATTCTTCTGACATTTTATCAATTAAAGCAAATGTCATTTCATCCCATTTATCGACTTTGTATTGATCTGAAATTTTTGTTGAAAGTTCAGGATGTTCATTAAGTATATTTTTCCATAAATTTAAAATAGAGTATGAACTTGAAAATTGTGGATTGTCTCGTAAAAAGTATGGAGGCCAGAATTTTTGTTTAAAGATATTTTCTGCTTCAGGGTTTACTAGTAAAAGTTCATCCTTTATTTTTCTATATGTTTCATCATCTACCCATGCTCTTTGTGATTCTTTTTCTAACTCATAAAGGCCTAAAATCATTTTATTCATAGATCTTTGATAAAGAATTTCAAAATTTTTAGTGGTAAGTTGTGAATAGATCCAAAGCATAAGCTCATCACAGTTTGTAACTTCAAGTTCATTATAATTTTGATTACTTGTATAAGCAGGATTTATACAGCTTAAAATAAATATAAGTAGGTAAAGTCTTAATTTCACATTAAGCTTATCGGAGAATTTTCTTATTTACTTGATAGACAGAGTAAGGAAAAAGAGTCGTTATTTCAGAGACTTAGCTTAGTCACCTAAATCAATTGATATTTGTTCATAGTACATCTTTTCAAGATGCTCAATTTCAATGATGGCATCTTTATGAAACTTACCAGTTTTATCCTCCCAAGTATCATAAATAAGGCTACCTTTTATAAAAACTTTATCCCCTTTTTTGAGTGTTGGTTTACTTTGCTCTGCATATTTTCCCCATCTTCTACATTTATGCCAATGGGTTTTAATTTTTTTATCAGCTTCTACTTTACTCGGGTTAATTTTATCAGGAACTCCAACTGAGAGTGTAAGGACTGCTATCTGATTTTTGGTATATTTTAATTCTGGTTCATTTCCAATATGTCCAATAATAATTGCTTGGGATAAACTCATATCTTCTCCTTATGAAGAGGCGGAACTATAATCTCTTAAACCTTTTTTCCAAAGTATAAAGATTATAAGATAAATAAATAGCGAAGCTCCTATGATTTGTCCAACAATAGGAGTTATATTATCTTCAATAAGATACTTCACTGGGTATGAGGCCATTATTGAAAATGGCAAAATTGTTAGAAAAAAACGTCTTATATAGTTTTGAAAAATTCCGTCAGGTCTTTGAAATACTTTTTCTGCTGCATAAAAGACATCTGAAAATCCTCGAGGTGATTGGGACCAAAATACACTCATAAGAAAAATCATAAAAGTCATATAGTATAAAAATGCTCCATTTATAAGAAACAAGATGTAGACAAAAATTTTAGATGGAGTCAAAGGACTTGGATATATATTAATATGATACGCAAGAATACCTGTAGCTAAAATAAGGTTTAGAAGTGAGTTTGCTGCAAACTCTTTGAATGCAAGAAAGAAAAATGAAGATGCTGGTCGCGTGAGGTAGTAATCTAGTTCTCCACGATTAATAGCGATAGGAAACCACCATGAGTTGTTAGCAAAAAAAGTCATATGAAAAGCATCGACAAAAATATAACTTGCAATAAATAACTTCATTTGATCTATATTCCAGCCTCCAAGTGCTGGGGTATGAAGGTAAATTATATTAAAAAAGAAAAATTGAGTTAGATAAAAGACACCGTCCATTATAACCCTAAAGAAAAAGTCTACACGAAACTCCATGGCCCTACTAAAAGCAAATCTTAAAAAATAAAGATAGAGCTTAAAATAACGCATTAGATTCCAACTCCACTATACTGATAATTTCCTTTACGCCATAAAAGATAGGCCACTATTGAAAAAAAACATGTCCATATAGATGAAATGAACATTTGAAAAAACATCTCCTCAGTTTGAATTTTCAGCATAAGTATATTCATTGGAAGATTAATTAAGTAGGGAAAAGGTGTAAAGCTTAATACATTTTGTGTCCAGCCGGGGAAAAAACTAAGTGGAATAAGAGCACCACCTAGAAAAGATGTCGCAAACCTTAAGATGACTCCTAAGCTCCAAGTATTATCAAACCAAAAGGCAAAAAACTCTATGATACAAAACATAAAGTAAAAACAAATTGTTCCAAGTCCTATACTAAGAAGAAAATATAAAAATGCTTTTAAGTTAAATACATAAACATTATTGTTATTGAAAAAGATAGAGTAAATACTGATGATGAAAATGAGCTGAAGAATATAAAAAAAAGAATTGGCACCATAAGTTGCAAGTTTAAATTTAAAATAATTCATTGGATAAAGTAAATACTTATTAAGACTACCATCATAGATTTCCTGGCTTATAAAGCCTATACCTTGACCTTGCTGAATGCGAAAAATAAGTGGCGCCAGAAGATAGTAAAAAACCATTGTTTGAATATCAAATCCATTTATGACTTGTTGTCCGGTAGACTCAAAAATAGACTTCCAAAGAAAATAAGCAATTAAGAGAGAGAAGAGAGTTTGACCAAGAAAATTTACCCAGAAATCTGCTCTATAGGCAAGTAGCTTTCTTAGTTCCATCATAAACACTTGATAGAACCAATTTTTCATGGATGCCCTTTAGCAGAAAGAATACTCTCGATGATATCGCCAATTTCTTGCTCTTGAATGTTAAAATCGCTTAGAGGAACTTTATCGAAAAGATATTTTGTCGCATCCATCGTTTGGTCACGTGGAGTTTGAATATAAATCTTTTTATCATGTATGGATATTTCACCGAGCTCTCGAGGAAAATCAAGATCAGACAAGGAACCCTCATCTTGAGGTGTCGCAACTATAAGCTTACTTTGAGCGTAATTATCATGAAGACTTGAAAGGTTTCCATCATAAATTTTTTTTCCCTCTTTAAGAAGGCAAATACGAGAACAAAGTTCTTCAATATCTTCCATATAATGGCTTGTTAAGATAACCGTCGGGTTAAATTCTTTTCTGTACTCTTTAATAAATTTACGAACAGCTTTTTGGGCACTTAAGTCAAGACCAATCGTCGGCTCATCTAGATAAATAACCTTAGGTTGGTGTAAAAGAGCGGCCATAAGTTCAACTTTCATTCTTTCACCTAGGCTCAGCCTTCTAACCTGAATATTAAGTTGTGACTTTATATCTAAGAATTCTGCTAAATACTCTATTGATTCATAAAATTGTCTTGATGGAATTTGATAAATTTCTTTTAAAAGTAAAAATCCATCCATTGCCGGAAGGTCCCACCATAACTGGGCTTTTTGCCCCATGATAACGGCCATCGATTTACGGTATTCATTATTTCGTTCCCACGGGTTATGTCCCATGACTTGTACTGTTCCACTTGAAGGATGAATAATTCCAGAAAGTATTTTGGTAAGTGTCGTTTTTCCAGCACCATTGCTTCCAATAAGTCCTATAATTTCCCCTTGATCCATGTTGAGGTTCAGATCAACTAAGGCGTTTTTTTCAATGTATTGGCGATTAAAAAGGGAATGAATTGATCCTTTAAGACCAGCAGCTTTCTTATGAACCTTAAATGTTTTATTGAGGCCTTTTACTTCAATCATGATTTTTGTAGTAGAAAACCTTTTAGGTAATTTCCTTCTGGAAAACCTTTTTTACTAGGGCAGTCTTCGGAAAGATAATATTTACTTTGAACTTTAAAACTAAGGTTGTTTTTTTCAATAA
>CAYFHZ010000266.1:0-5120 GCA_964342535.1 uncultured Bacteriovoracaceae bacterium
TAATGCTCTCAAAGAACCGTCAACATTAGTATATCCATCACCAACAGCAATAACTTCACCTTCAGATGGTTTATCCTTAGAACCTTCTGGAATATAAAGTCCACTAGCAGTTTGAGTTTCCTCGATTGTTTTAATTAAAACTCTGTCGTGCAAAGGTTTAACAGTCATTTTGTTCTCCTATTTTTAATATTGTTTAAATAAGTCAAATTTAAGTTGGGTTTGATTAAATCAATGTCAATTGCTTCGGTCAAAAAAAAAACAAAAAAAAACATAAAAACTCAGGTACCTAAGAATATCAACAACATTTCAGATACTTGAAACGTCAAATGGATATGGCGCATCATTTACTAAATTGTGATTAATTTTTTCCGATAAAGTATTAGGAGAATTTAATGAGATTAATCTTTATCATAATAATCAGTATTGCGACACTCATGACGGGTTGTGGCAAAGGCATTATGAATTCGGGTGCCGAAGATGAAACGACACTTGTTATCACTGACGAAGTTCAAGCTTCCACTATAAGTGTTTCTCTTAACTTAGAAGTTGATGAACAAGCAAGTTCAACCCAATTACCTGATTCTGGTTGGGCAATTATTCCCGAGTCCCCAATTATTAAAGAGAGTACATCAGACTACGTGCTTACTGAACTTTTTATTAATGCTGAAGATAATTTAGGTACAGTTGATCTTTATGATTATCAAGCTGTTATATGTGAATATTTTTCTTTAAAAAATCAGCTTACGGACTCTAGCTCTCATCCCAATTACACTCATACCTTTAATGGATGTTACTACTATCATGATGGTATTAGGGAAGAACTTAATTATCTTCCTGGTCAAGAAGTTGCCATTGATGAAGGCAGATATATTGTCCTAGCAGCACATACGAGTAATTCCGACCAAACAACTTTACTACACTTAGATATTGAAGTTGATTGGCACTAGTACTTGAGACTCTCAGCACATATCACTATACTATATGAATGAAAAAATATTTTATTATTTTTATCGTATTAAGCTATCAAATATCATTATTTGCAACTTGTGAACTACCTAAAAAAAGTATTTTAAAAATCGCATGCAGTATTAACTGTGGAATGTTAAATAGTCTTGCTCTTAAGAGAGCAGCCTCAAGGCTTAATTATAATATTGAATTATTTAATCTTTCAGAAGATAAGATTTCTATTAAACAATTAGATGGTCTTATTATTCCTGGTGGAGAAGACCTCGATCCTAAAAATTATTCAAAATATTTAACTAAAGACTTTTTACCAGATCTTATGTCAAAAAAGCATTTAGCAAAAACAAGTACATCGGGAGAATTAAGAGATCAGTTAGAGCTTCCACTTATTGAGAGAATAATTCGCACAGAAGAGTTAACTCATTTTCCACTCTTAGGTATTTGCCGTGGAATGCAGGCCATAACTGTTGTGAATGGTATTCCTTTATATCTAGACATAGAGACGGAACTTGATATTCCCAATCGTATTTATACCTTAGATAAAATCCAAACAGAAAACACAAAATCTCAAATTTCTCAAATGCTTAATCACTCATTTTATGGTGTTGAACTTCACCATCAAGGATTAAGGCTGGATTATTTTTTACATAATAAAGAAAGATGGCCAAATCTATCTGTTACTGCAACTTCAAATAATAAACTAATAGCAGAAGTTATAGAATATAAATCCAGACCTATTCTAGGGGTACAATTTCATCCAGAATACACATTTGGAACAGTTCAACGTAAAATCTATGACTGGATTTTAATAAAATCTTGTCAGTACAAAAATAGCAAGGATGCAATATGAAAATTTTAATTACTTTTTTTCTAAGCCTCAATTTATATGCAGGAATTTCTCAAGCTCCCCCAAGCTTTACCTATAGGAACACAAAAGCTGTCTTTATTGACTTTATAAAGACTCATTATGAAATGAGCTATCATGTCTCAAACAATCAAGCTGATGCCACAAGCACTATAGAGTTTTTTATGCCGGAAGATGGTATGCCTCTATTTGACTCTTTATCTTCTCCTACTTCTATTCTAATAGATGGAGAGGAGGCGACATCAAGTTTGATAAATTCTCCCCAAAAGATTACAAAACTCAGAGTTATAAATAAAAATATCAAGAGAGGTTACCACTCACTTAAAATACAAACTCTTATAGAAGAAGGTACAAAATATAATAATGAAAGACAGAATTGGGGACATGTCTCTTCTGGTTTTTTTATTCGTGATTTAAAAGACAGGCAATTTTTGGAACAATACTTACCTACTAATCTTGAATATGATCAATACGCAATGACAATGGATGTAAAAGTTTTAGGAACAAAAAGATATCATAGTCTTTTTGCAAACGGGAAAGTTGAAAAAATCTCAGAAAACCATTTTTTTGTAGAAATGCCGCGATTTTACACTACATCATCTGTGTACTTTCACCTTGTACCTATACATAAATATGTAAGATGGTATCTTACCTACCCCTCAATTGATGGGCGAGATGTTCCTATAACAATTTATTCTCAATATCGATTTTATAATAAATATGTAAAAGAAAAAGCTTGGCGAGTATTAGCAGAACTTGAAGCAGACTATGGTCCATACCCTCACGATCAACTCATCATTTATGGAACCGGTATTCGTGGAGGAATGGAGCATGCGGGGGCAACAGAAACCTCTATTGTATCTTTAGGTCACGAATTGCAACATATGTACTTTGCAAAAGGTATACATCCTGCCAATGGAAATACGGGTTGGTTAGATGAGGCAATTGCTAGTTGGAGAGATAAAGGTCATCAAACTCTAGAAAAACCTTTTTATGAATCCGTTAATTTAGCAAATCATAATGTGTACACACGAAAAACGGATAAAAAATCATATGAATACGGTAGATCATTTATGGCCTATTTGGATTATACATTAAAAGATATTGGAAAACCTGGACTCAAGAATTTTTTAAAACTTTACTTTGATAAAAGAAAGTTTACAACGATTACAACTGAAGACTTCATGCACGATCTTGAAGATTATGCACAAATGAGTTTTGATGAAGATTTTAATCAGTACATATATGGTTTAAATAAAGTGTATGAAGTTGAAACGAAGTATGAGGAAAATCCACATCACCCAGAACGTACGAAAGAAGAGATGGATTCAATTATATAGTTACCCCATAATAATAAAATACATTCCACCAAGGAAAAAAATAAAACTTATTAGAAGATATTTGGATGGCCATGTTTTGTGAAAGATACTTTCAAACATGGCACCAAAGATAACACTTGTTATACTAATGGCCGATATACTGGCAAGATGAGCAGTTTTTATCGCTTGTAAATAAAGTCCTAATGATAAAAATGTTCCAAAAAAACCTCCAATGATCACATATCCACGAGATTTCCATGTAAGAGACTTAAATCCACTAAAAAAATGAAATGGTTTAATAAAGCTTATAATAAAATATGCGACTAAAGCCCCTAAGCATCTATACATATTTCCTTCAAAGGCTGTAATTTCACTGTTCATATCAAAAGCATATCTTGTAATAATGACACCACCAGCATCAATCGACATGCCTAGAATCGCATAAAGCAGTCCTTTAACATCCCACCTTCTTGTGGCCTGAAATCTTTCATAGGCGAAGATAAAAAGACATATTATAAAAAATATAATTCCTATCAGCTTATTTGTTGCTACTACTTGGCCAAAAAGAATATATGAAAAAAAACCAACTATTACTGGGTGACAGCCAAAAATAACCATTGTTCTAGCTGGGCCCAACTCACGAAATGCTTCAATTAAAAAGATATCTCCTATACCCAATGCCAAGAAACCTGAAATGAAAAATACTGAAAAATTAGTCATACTAATTGAATGAAACTCACCTGTTAAGAGGATTGCGACCAAAAAACAAGTCATGGCGACTGATGCCTTCGCAGTATTCATCCATATTGATGAAAAACGGCGAGCATAATGAGTAAAAAACATCGAACCGAATGCAAATGATAAATTGGCGCTTACAGCTAATATATAAGGGTTCATCCCTACTCCTAAAAAGACTTGCATAACATCAAGCAAATGTTTTACACTCTTGCCATGACTCTTACTCAATTAGAATATGTACTTGCTGTTTATAAACATAAACATTTTGGAAAAGCAGCTGAATCCTGCTTTGTAACTCAACCTACTTTAAGTATGCAATTGCAAAAACTTGAAGATGAGTTGCAAGTTACCATATTCGATCGTTCCAAATCTCCCATCAAACCGACAGAGGAAGGAATTCTTATAATTAATCAGGCTGAGAAGATTATACACGAACAAAAGCGAATGTTTTCAATAATAAATGAGACTAAGGAAGAAATTACAGGGGATTTCAAATTAGCAATAATCCCTACCCTTTCTCCCTATATCCTACCTCTTTTCATCCAAAGCTTTGTTAAAAATTATCCTAAAGTGAACCTGCAAATAGAAGAAGCAAAAACTGAGGATATTATTAATATGCTCAAGAAAGATGAAGTAGATGCAGCCCTTCTTGCAACCCCACTTCATGAGAAACAAATTATTGAAAGAGTTCTTTATTATGAGCCATTTTACCTTTTCGTTTCAGCAAAACATCCTTTTCATAAAAAGGATAAAATCAAAGAAGAAGAACTCGATATAGATGAAATTTGGCTACTCAACAAAGGAAACTGCTTTAGAGACCAAGTTCTCAATATTTGTAGCCAAGGCGACTTTAAAAAACAAAATAATCCCATAAACTTTGAAAGTGGAAATTTTGAAACCCTAAAGAACATGGTACTCAAAGGGTTTGGTTATACCATCCTTCCCCATATGGCCGCTAAACAACTTGCTCCAGCGCATAAAAAATATATAAAGCCCTTTAAAGCTCCTGTCCCAACTAGAGAAGTCAGTCTCGTTTTTTCCAAAGATTGTCTGAAGCAACGTACCATTGACGCGCTTGAAGAAGAAATTCTTGGTTATATACCTGACGATCTTCGTGGGATCAAGAAATCAGAGCTGCAAGTAATTGAATTTAAGATAGACTCCAATTAATTCATTTATTACCCCCATGTTAGCTGATAGATAAATTCTATCTAAACTATAGAGATTTTCAATTG
>CAYFHZ010000267.1:0-5118 GCA_964342535.1 uncultured Bacteriovoracaceae bacterium
ACTTGAACCTCCTCACGCTACTGTCCATAACGGAACTAAAGAAATCCTAGAAGACCTTGAACATGGTCATTATGATTTAGAAAAGTTCATTAGATCACTAAAGTTAATGGAGGATGGTTCTGAAGGAGTTTTTCAATCTTTAGATAAGATTTTAAATCAAAAGTAATTTGCCAAATAGTTCAGAGTATTAGATAAAACTCTTATGAAGAAAAATATCGCTATTACGGGTGCGGCGTCAGGCATCGGTCTTGAAATTGCTAAACATTTTAAAACTTTAAATTACAATGTCTTTTGCCTAGACATCAATGAGCCTGCATCTGAACATGGTCTTATTTACCATTATTGTGATGTCACACAAGAAGATCTTGTTCAAAATGTTTTTAAAGAAATTCACTCTCATTTTGGGGGTGTTGACATCCTTATTAATAATTCAGGTTTTCAATTTCTATCCCCTGTTGATGAGTTTCCACTTGAAAAATGGAATCAACTCATCGCTGTACTTTTAACAGGTAGTTTTATTTGTTCAAAAGCGGCAATTCCTTATATGAAAAATAAAAAATGGGGCCGTATCATTAATATAAGTTCTGTCCATGGAAAACTAGCTAGTCCTTATAAAGCTGCGTATGTAGCGGCCAAGCATGGAGTACTTGGTCTTGCAAAAGTCATTGCAAAAGAAGTTGCAGAATTTAATATAACATCTAATACAATCTGCCCAGGTTTTGTAAGAACTCCTCTTATGGAAAAACAAGTTACTGATCAAATGAGATTAAATAATCTAACAGAAGAAGAAGTACTTACTCAGGTCTTCTTAAAAGATCAGTGTATCAAAGAGCTAACAAGCCCTAAGCAAATTGCCCAAATGACTGAGTTTTTAGTTTCTGATGCTGCTAGTACTATTACAGGTGAAGCCTACAGTATTTCAGGTGGCTGGGGTATGGGCCTTTAAAAGCTTCCCACTAATGTACCTAAGATAATCACTACTGTCGTTGAAAGAAATGGAACGACCACAGCAACGATACCAATATCAAAGTAGGATTGTTTATGTCCAAGTCCGCAAATAGTTAGCAAGGTTATAACTGCTCCATTGTGAGGAAGGGTATCAAATCCTCCACAAGACATACTTGCAACTCGGTGAAGAAGCTCTGGAGATAACCCAACTGTTTGTGCCATCGCGAGGTAATTTTCAGCAAGAGCTTTCAAAGCAATACTAAGTCCTCCAGATGCTGAACCTGTAATTCCGGCCAAAACATTTATAGAAACAGCCTCGGAAACCAGAGGGTAATTAGGAGCAATGGATAATACAGAATCTTTTATAATTGAAAAGGAAGCAAGTGAAGCAATTGTTGCACCATAACCTACCTCTGAAGCTGTATTAAAAATTGGAAGTAAGCTTTTCATTGTTCCTTCATTAAAAGATAATAATGCTGATTTAAAATTCTTTATATTCAGAAGGTACAGAACAATTGTTGCAACTGTTAAAGCACTGATAAGTGACCATAATCCAATTACTGCTTGAGGTTTAATTTCTCCAAATTGTTTTTTGGCCAAATAAGATAGATCCAACTCAGGAAAAAGAAACTTTGAAAATAAATAATTAAGACTTATAACCAGTAGTAGCGGTAATATTGCTTTAAAAAATTCATGAACCTTCACATCACTTTTTGCTTGTTCTACTTTATCTTCTATTACATAAAAATGACCAAATCCGATACCATCTTTCTTTGCTTTACTAGCTCTTCTCATTAACCAAAGATAACCGCCAACGGCCATAAGAGCTCCTCCCAAAAGGCCAAGTCCTGGAGCTGCAAAAGCTGTGGTTTGAAAAAAAGGCATAGGGATAGCATTTTGAATTGAAGGTGTTCCAGGAAGAGCAGTCATGGTGAATGTAAATGATCCAAGCGCTATTGATGCTGGGATAAATTTTTCTGGAATATTTCCTTCTTTAAACAGCGAAACGGCAATGGGATAAATACAAAAAGCGACTACAAAAAGTGAAACCCCACCATATGTTAAAAGAGCGCATGCCAAAACCACTGCGAGTATTGCTCTTTGAGCACCTAGTTTCTCAGCGATATAGTGTGCAATTTTATCAGCTTGCCCACTATCACTCATAAGCCTTCCAAAGATAGATCCTAATAAAAAAATAGGAAAATATTTTAAAAGATATCCTCCGAGTGCTGGCATAAAAACTTGGGTATAACTTCCCATGAGTGGTGCATCTGTATGAAACAAAGTTGCAATAATGGCCATAATAGGTGCAAGTACTAAAACGTTAACCCCTCTATAAGCAAAATACATAAGACCTATTAGAGATAAAATAACTCCAAAAATTTCCATAAAAATTTCTCCTAAATGAATTTTGACTATAGATAAAAACAAACTTGCTTTCAAGATTATGTAATGTGCTTTGTAGTTATTAGTTGTTATTTTTACTCAAGAATACAATTAATTTAACAAAAGTGAATTGACTGTGCGGCAATAAAACTTAATATTTTATTTCCTAGTGTTTTTATCAGTTAGCAATATTCCTTGTAGGTATAGTCTTTATCGATAACGCCAATCATCATCAGTTTTATCTATCAGTGTATAAAAACAATCGATTGGAAAATAGTTCACTTCCCTTTTAAATTATTAACATTATTAACAACTAAGAAGAGGTAAATTTATGTTTAACCGTACAGTAAGTTTGTCACTTTTAGCTGCAGCAACTCTAACTTTATTTGGATGTGCATCAGATAAAATGCCAGCTGAAAGCGCCGAAAAAAAGGCAAAACCTATTTCATTTTGGTGGCCTGAAAGATTAGATCTTTCACCATTAAGACAACACACTCCTGAGTCAAATCCTTATGGTGAAAAATTTGACTACGAAAAGGAATTTAAGAAATTGAACTTAACTGAAGTAAAAAAGGACCTTGAAAAAGTTCTTACTAATTCACAACCATGGTGGCCAGCAGATTGGGGACATTATGGACCATTCTTTATTCGTATGGCGTGGCATAGTGCAGGAACTTACAGAGTTATGGACGGACGCGGTGGAGCTGCCGGTGGACAACAAAGATTTGAACCACTTAACTCTTGGCCAGACAACGTAAGCTTAGATAAGGCCAGAAGACTTCTTTGGCCAGTTAAGCAAAAATATGGAAGAAAAATTTCTTGGGCCGACTTAATGGTTCTTGCAGGGAATGTTTCAATGGAATCAATGGGATTTAAAACTTTTGGTTTCGCTGGTGGACGTCAAGATGATTGGGAAGCTGATGTTGTTTACTGGGGACCTGAAGCAGAAATGATGGCCACAAAACAAAGATTTCATGGATCAAAAAATAATATGGAAAAACCATTAGCAGCAACGACTATGGGTCTTATCTACGTAAACCCTGAAGGTCCAAACGCTGTACCAGATCCACTTGCTGCTGCTGAAAGAATGAAAGAGTCTTTTGGAAGAATGGCAATGAGCCCAGAAGAAACAGCCGCACTTGTTGCTGGTGGACATACATTTGGTAAGGCACATGGTGCTCATAAACCAAGTGAATGTGTTGGTGCAGAACCAGCAGCTGCAGGTTTAGAGCAACAAGGATTTGGTTGGAAAAATAAATGCGGAAAAGGACACTCTGAAGATACTGTAACTAGTGGTTTAGAAGGTGCTTGGACAATGACTCCAACAACATGGACAATGCAATACCTAGAAAACCTTTATAAGTATGAGTGGGAGTTAACTAAAAGTCCTGCCGGTGCTCATCAATGGCAACCAAAAGGTGCTCCTAAATTAGTTCCAGATGCACACGTAAAGAGAAAGAAAAATACTCTTATGATGTTCACAACAGATATCGCTCTTAAAGAAGATCCTGAGTTCAAAGCTATTACAACTCGTTTCCTTAAGAATCCAAAAGAATTTGAACTAGCTTTTGCTAAAGCTTGGTTTAAATTAACTCATAGAGATATGGGACCGAGAGCAAGATATATTGGTAAAGAAGTTCCTAAAGAAGTTCTACTTTGGCAAGATCCTGTTCCAGCAAGAAACTATAAACTTATCTCTAGCTCTGAGGTAAATACTCTTAAAAAGAAAATTTTAAACTCAGGACTTACAACGACTGAATTAGTAAAGACTGCCTGGGCTTCTGCTGCAAGTTTCAGAAACACTGATATGAGAGGTGGAGCAAATGGTGCAAGAATTAGATTAGCACCACAAAAAGACTGGGAAGTTAATGATCCTGCTGAATTAGCAAAAGCTCTAAAAGTTTTAGAAAAAGTACAAATGGATTTTAATAAAACATTGAGTGCAGGTAAAAAAGTTTCACTAGCAGACGTTATTGTTCTTGCAGGTGGAGCTGCCATTGAGCAGGCAGCTAAACAAGGTGGAGTTGCAGTTAAAGTTCCTTACAAATTAGGAAGAACAGACGCAACTCAAGAGCAAACAGTAGTAAGTTCTTTTAATCACCTAAAAGTTACCGCTGATGCCTTTAGAAACTATTACAGTGATGAAAGCTGGACAAGCCCTGCAAGCATGTTAGTAGATAGAGCAAGTATGCTAAGCCTATCAGTTCCTGAAATGACTGTGCTGGTTGGTGGTATGAGAACTTTAGGTGCAAATGCTGGTGATACTAGACATGGTGTTTTAACTAAAAAAATTGGAACATTAAGCAATGATTTCTTTGTTAACCTACTAGATATGTCAACTGCTTGGAGAAAATCTAATCAAGAAGGTCTCTATGAAGGAGTTGAACGTGCTACTGGTAAAGCAAGATGGACAGCTACTCCAGTTGATCTCATTTTTGGATCACACTCTGAATTAAGAGCTGTTTCTGAAGTATATGCTTCAAAAGATGCTAAGAAAAAATTCGTACAGGACTTTGTAGCTGCATGGACTAAAGTTATGCAACTAGATCGTTTTGATATGAAATAATATTTTTACTCCCATCACCCCTGGCCCTCACTTTTGTGAGGGCTTTTTTTTTAAGTCTCAATTCAAATAAACCGATATTATGATATGGACAATGCTGAAACCTTTCTAAAAATCTTTGATGATCATAGTTCAATTATCGTACTGATTGATCCTGAGACAAGTCGTATCGTTGGTGTCAATACAGTGGCGACGCAATTTTATGGCTATTCTTTTGAAGA
>CAYFHZ010000268.1:0-5117 GCA_964342535.1 uncultured Bacteriovoracaceae bacterium
GGAAAGAAGAAACAGCGGACAAAGGGGTCATCCGGCCCAAAACTATCCGAAGGCAAACAGGAGCAGATATTGCTGCACCATGACATGTTGATTAGAAAGACAACAATTATACCCTAAACTGGAACATTCTGAATTTGTTGAACAAGTAGAAGTGGATGTAGAAGTAGATGATCCCACACTTAAGTTCATCTTTATAGAAAGATGTGAAAGAGTAATTTTACTAGTAGAAAGTTTCGTTCCAGTATTAGTATAAATTTGAAACCCTTCAGAAGTAAGAGTAGTTGTACACTCAGGACAAACACCTTCCAAGGTAAAGGCAAAACTTGTTGAGGAATAGGCACTTTCAAGAGCATTTGTCATAGAAACATTTAAACAATCTCCCTGATTTATTGTAGAATCGTTCGGAGCAACTTGTAAGAAGTATTCTTTAGTTCCAAGAGATGAATTATAATAGGATCTTATTCTAGCGGATAAGATAAGAAGATTTTTAGCATTTGTTCCGTAGCTATTTTTAAACTGGGCAATTACACAATAATTTGTTTGGTATGTACTGATATAATCTCTAATAAAAGAGAGGACTTCATTTCCTCTTATAAGAAAGGTATCTGAATAATTCGAAAATAAAGGAAGAGTAGAGCTGTATTTCACACCAGATAATTGTAAAAAATTATAATCTTCTGAAAGCTCAGTACTAGTTGCAGCATCATTATCTTCATCAATCGTATCTAAAGCATTATCTGATGCAGTTGTTTTCGTGGTTTGTTGCTCAGGTAAACAAGCCGTTAGGGAAAACAGTATTAATATAGAAATAAATTTAAATAAATTCTTCTTCATCTTAAATACTTTTCGACCATCCCAGATCTTGCACTTAATTTATTATCGCTTATATTGGATAAGAACACTTTTTTGCCGCCTAAGTGTTAGAAATCCCTTTAAATAGATAAATTCATAAAGCAAAAATTGCCTTATATTATTTGCGCTTAGTGGTGGTAATTGAGCTGTATGTTATAATACTTTAAAAAAAGGGGTTCTTATGAAATTCGTCTTAGTTTTGGTTTTATCTCTTACTTCTTTGCTTGGGTTTTCTGAATCAACAGCAGAGAATACTAAGATGAAAGCACAAATTGTTCAGTTTATTGAACAGTTAAAAAAATCAGGAAAATATTCACCAGAACAACTAGAGCTGGCAAAAAAGCAATTAGAGGGAATGGATGATGCTGACTTTGCGAACCTTGTAAATGTAGCGAAAGAAAAGTCTCAAGACCCTAAAATGCGTGCTGAGGCGATGAAGGTTCTCGGTCAATAGTTTCTTAATTGGTACTAACTTTTTTGTATCAGCAAACTACGGCATTTTAAAAGAATCGAAACTATGCTCTTTTAAGAAGTTTTCCTCGCTGGTATAAAAATTTTCTGTGGCCACACATGCAGAACCATCATCAGTATACCCAATAATATAATTGTCTACTCCGGTACCCGATGCATTGATAGCAAATGTTCTTGCTGTTGAATGGCCATCAGTAAGTTGAGAATTTCCAATATACACAAGGTTATTCTCTATAGTTTCATTTGATCCCACAAGATTGCCAAGAAAACCTCCGGCCTGACCACTAGAGGTTTTAAAAGTTGCCTCTGATAAATCAATGATATTATCTTTCATTCCAAATAACCCAGCAGAATTACTGTAATGACCTAGAAGTCCTCCTAGATAGGTGCTTGACATATTATTTTGTAATTTAGTCGGTTTGATATAATTATATCGAATTGAAGACATTCCAGCTGAACTGTAATGAGTTCTCCCAATAAGTCCTGCTACGTTTGTTCCACTAGCTTCTAAGCTTCCTGTAAATATATTATTCCAAAAAATATGCGAATTAAGATTTTGTCCAACAAGCCCACCAACATAGTATGAAGAAGTATCTTTTATATCAGCATTAAGAATATGAGCACTGATAATTGCCTTATTCGAAGTACCTGCAATAGTTCCAATACTTTGAAATTGTAATGCAGAATTATTTAACTTGAAATCTGTAACGAGTAGGGGATTTGAGCTCATACCTACAACAGATGTAAAGTTTCCAGCAGTATCACCTAGAACACTTATAATCCCAAGGCTTGAATTACCACAACTTGAAAGGTCATAATCACTTCCATCTATATCAATATTTTGTAGAGCATAGGATTTTTCTTCATCAATTTTAGAAGCTAAAAGTGAACCTGTAAATTCCTTTAGAGCGCAGTTAATTTTTCCAGAACTTGGATTATAATATGTCCCAATTGGAAAAAAATCTTTTCCATCAAAATCTATATCATTTGTTAAAGCAAATGTTTTTCCAAGAAGGTACGCATCGTCTTGAATCATATTCCATTCTTCAGCAGAAGTGATAAGAAGAGGAGAGAATATATTTCCAAAACGAAGAGTATTATTAGTTGGATCAATACCATTGATACTTATATGTTTATGAAGATATGTGGGAATATATCCTAGGTTTGTATTATTACTCCATGGCTCACCCAGTGTACTTGCAAGTGAATTCTCATTAACGATAACACCATAATTTGTATCTGATCCGTAAGTCATTGAATTAAGTAGCGATGTATAGTTGATAGAGTCATATGAACTTCCACCAATTTCCTTTGCAATTGAAACACTAGTGTCATTTAAAATATCACTATTTTCAATTCGTATAAGATCAAATGCTTTTGCTGCGGAATTTTGATTGGTACCTGCCAGCAGTCCACAACCTGCAGTTGTTCCTTGAGAGCATGTGCTTTTATTCGTATATATTGTTGTATTATAAAGAAGAGAATTACTTATAACACCACTTGTATCATTATAACCTGTGAGACCGCCAACTCGATTTGAATTTCCTGCAGCATTTGTATCACTAAAAATGGTAGAATCTATGGCCGAAAATTCGGAAATAGAACTATTATTATGTCCCGCTGCAAGTCCAATATGATATAGTCCTGAAAGATACATATGGTTCACTGTATTCATATTAAATAGTGCTGAACCAAAGTTTTTACCAACCAGTCCTCCAATATTTGCACTGGTACCTTGGGCAGTATCTTTAGCTGTAATTTGGCCCATTACAATATTTTTTGAAATCTCAGAAGACGCCGAATCTGCGGAATACCCTATAAGTCCTCCATGCATCCATCCATTTGTAACAGTTTTTAAATAGACTCCATTATTTGAGATAAAACTTGGACTACCTCCAGTTGTTCCCAGATAGCCTATTAAGCCTCCAAGATAAGATATGGTTTTATCACTTTCTTCTATTTTAAAAATGGCCATAGAATTATGAAGAACAGTATCTCCGCTTGAAGAATTTCCAATAATTCCTCCAAAGCGGCAACAAACAGTATTTCCACTGAGAAGTGAATTATGACCACTAGTTGTATTTACAATATCATCTGAAGGTTTGTTACAGACAAGTTTTGATTGAATATTACCAAAATCATTAGTGGTAAAAGCCACGGCATTAAGATTTAAAACTTCACCTTGTCCTATAAGGCCACCTACATATTGAAAACCTTCAATAGTTGAATCTGTAACGGTACTAAAACTGATATTATTAGTATTTGCAAATCCAAAAAGCCCGCCAGTTCTTGAAGAAGAGGTTGTGACATGAGTGTTATTAATATAGGTATTTTCAACTTTCAAATTTCTAAAATGATTTGTATTTTTAGTATCTGCATAGGTGTATCCACTAATACCTCCTAGGTATGAATAACTGACATTTGATCCATCAAGATTAACTGAGCCGTTTGAAATAATAATATCGCTGATATTAATATAATTTGTACCTGAATTATCAATCTTACCTATTAATCCTCCGACATAGGTATTTGTAGTAGAGCTACTAAAATTTATTGAAAAATTATCAACCGTTATATTTTCAATATTGAGATATGTAGTAGCATTAAAAACTCTAGCAGCGAGGGCTCCCACGTAATCTTCAGAACTTGTGATATTTACATCTTGTAGAATAATATTTTTAATCTTCGCAGTTCCTGTTACCCAGTTAAAAAGGGGAGTTTTAAGATTTTTTATATAATGTCCTTTACCATCAAAATTACCTTGGAAGGGATTTGATGTGGAAATATTTGAATAACTATCGTGTAATTGTCCTTGCTCTAAGTTTCTTGCAAGAATCCAATTGGCACCAGGATTTGTATCCAGTCTTTTTAACTGATTGATTCCGCAAACAATAAAGGGTGCAGATTCAGAACCTAATCCTTGAGGTGTATTTGCAGTAATTTTATCATCAGAACATAATACATTATTAATATAAATTTTATTAATACTTCCATCACTTACCACAAACCCGGGAGTTTCATCTGTTATATCAACTTCACGAAGTCCTTGTAAGAAAACTAATTCATCAGGACTTCCGGTACAATCACTTGACTCATAAGCTTTAATAAACTGAGGGATACCTTCATAAAAAAGCGAGTACATTAAATTATTCGTATTTGTGTAGTTAAAGCCACCACCAGAAAGACAGGATGATTCAAAGGCATTTGATCTTCTATCTGCAAGTGAGCCAACTAAACCAAGCTTCATGTCATACATAACTATTTTAAAACTTTGATAGAGACCTGTATTTCCACCACAATATTCCGAACTAGGATTAATTTCATTTTTCGTTTTATTGAGAGTATCTAATCCTGCACAGCTAATAATTTGTGTTTCTAGGGGGGCACCATCAGAGTCATGTAAACCATTTGATACAAAAGGGTCCTTACTACAACCTTCATAACTGGTATTGAGGTTTACTGATACATCTTGTCCTTCAAGAATAATTGGATCAGACATAAAGCATTTGGGTTTTCCTTGCATATTTTCTTCGCCTTCCCATCCAATTGCCCCAAATTCCCAAATCCCATTTTCAAGCTCAATTTCAAGATCAGTATCTACGATACGTCTGAATTCACCTAGCTCTTGGTTTGCATCAGCATTTTTTTTATGAAGAATGATATAAAGTCCACCAGGAAATAATTCAGAAGTTGACTGAGCTCCAAGACTTATTTTGGCAGCAGTTGTACCCGGCTTGGGTGAGCATGCTGAATAGATTAACGTAAAAGCGAGAAAAAAAATTATTTTCATTAAC
>CAYFHZ010000269.1:0-5104 GCA_964342535.1 uncultured Bacteriovoracaceae bacterium
ATCAATGAATAAAAAGACAAACAATTTTAATATTAACTATTTTAGAAAACCATTAAATTAATAATCAACAATTCCGATATGGTTTCTATGATGAGGAAGTTATCATTCAAGTTTTTGATACTTATATTTTCGCATAATATATATGCACAAGATAAGCTTCTCATTAAAGGACTAAATGAGACCATTGAAAGTATAAATCCCACTGTCACGTTTGATACGTGTCATAAAACTGATGAAGTTTTTAATAATAAGTCTTATCAGGCTTCGAAAAAACTTTATACAGTTAACTACCTTTCTAGTAGAAGAACTGCGATTTATTGCAAAGATAATGTTATTACTTTTGAAGGTAAAATCAGTGAAGAAAATTTAAAACAATTGATGAGTGTTATTAATTTTGAGGTAGAAAGTTGGGACATACTAGCGCAAAAAGCCCTAAGAAAAGCTGGACAAGCAGTAACCTCCCCCTTGTTTGCTAATCAACCGGTAAATTTAAATATACTCAATCCTAAATCAATAAAAACAAAAGAAGTAGTCGGTGACTGTTTATCACCTAAGAAGTTAGTCATTTCATCTGAAGGTGGTGAATTAACAGCGGCAATAAAACTATATTCAATAGTGAGTAAATTAAACTTAGAAGTGAAAATTAAAGAATCCGGAATATGTATGTCAGCATGTACACATCTTCCACTCTTCGCCAAAAAATTTAACGTTGGAAAGGATAGCTTATTCATGTTTCATCACCCTAATATCCCAGGGGTTGGTGAGATAAAGAGGTTAAATTATTTTAAAGATAATCCGGAAACTACTGCTTCCAATAATAGAGTTCGTGCTTTTTGGGGTTTTGATCTAAGGGCTTCCAATTCGATAAAAGACAATATTGAGAGGTTTGGAGATTTTTTTGTAGAAGCTAAATATCTAAGCCTTCTAAAGTATCCTAATTAACTTGAACGAAAAGTACTTCTGAGAATAAGTAACAATTTTTTATAAAAATATCTTAGGGCTCCATTTTTTGGAGCCTCTTCATTATACGTTTTTCATTTCATAAATAATTTAGTCCCTAATAGACTCTCTTTAACTTCCTGTTTTATTACCATTTATAAGTGAGCTTTTTGTATCATAAATACACAAAGACAAAGAATTTATTACCCTATTGCTACTAAGTTCTTTATAACAAACATTCTCACCCGATAAGATGCAATAGATGGCCCTGGCCATTCGATTAGCAATTGCAACCTTGGCCTTATTACGTGATCCGGTTTTCATCGTAAGTTTGGCGTATTTTGCTCTTTTTTTTTACCTGCTGATTCATGGTTACCAGAAGCGACACCTGACCAAGCAGCAAAAGATTTAGCATCCTTAAAGTTATGCATATCTGTAGTTCCTTCAGCAATAATAATTTGAGCTGTCTTTTTATCAATTCCAGGGATGGCATCAAGTTTTTCAATGAATTTGTTATACGGCTCCATCTTTTCGTCAATTTTCTTTTCAATATCCTCAGCGAGATATTCAAGATAAAGAAGTTGGGTGTACATGGAATTAAGAAGAAAAAAATTTGTCTCATCAAGAGTGTGAGTGAGCGACTTTTTTATAACCTCCCGTTTCGCTTTCACATTGGTATCTACAAAAGTAGCAAGTACTGATAGATCTGTTTCTCCTTCCAGAATTGCCTTTAATACTTTTCTACCTGCGACACCAAAGATATTAGAGATTGCTGACTTAAGTTTAATGTTTCCATCTTCCAAGGACCTTTGAATTCTGTTTTTGACATTAATAATGTCTTTTAACAGATTTGCTCGATGGCGAGTCAGTTCTCTTAGTTTTACAAATTCTTCTTTCAGAGGCATGGGCCAATTGGCTTGAGGAGACAGTGATTTATTCCCCTGAAGATAAGCAAAGTTGTACTAAATCATTTGAACAAAACAAATTTGGTGAGATTATTGATTTATATTTTTGTGATCAAAATGATGACTTGATGAATTCCTCTTTAGTTGAGCCTTTTGTTGAAGATATTTTTTAATCATTAGTTCCTATCAATATCGTTTCATCATTTTTTGCTGACCCGTCATCAATACTTGGATGATACCAAGCTGCAATAGGTACTGTAGAAACAAAACGGTATCCAGAAGTAGTACTTCCAAGTCTTGCTTTATAAGGGGCAAGGGAATCCCCCCCGGAATTAGATAAAGTTAATGTTTGTACAGGTGTACTAACACCGATTGTATCTGCTGGTGCATAAACATCAATACTCCCAGCTAGCTTTGAGGCAAAGGCCACATAACTTGCATCTACATTTATAATATATTTTGTTTTCATCAAATTCGTTGGAAGAAAAGGACTTGCACATAGTCCATTTGAATCAGCAAAACTAGCACCAGATATTTTTTGATTCGATTGAATCAGTAGTGATTCACTTTGGTATAGTGAGGATGTACCCTGTGGAGAGATGAGAGTTACATCCTGCTTATCCATTGCCCCAGAATTTGCAGACGAGTTAGAATGATATAATTGATAGCTTGTTGAGTCTGAAATAGTTGTGAGTCTCATTGAAGCTGATGGAAAACCTATTACTTCTGTATATCCAGGTAGAATAGGTTTAGGATCATAGCGAGTACTACCAGAACCTGATAGGTGATAGGCCAAAACACTTCCACTTGAACTTATTTGATAACTCCCATATTGAGACCAAGATAATGTTCCTCCACTTCCAGCTGTTAATGTAAGAGTATCTAAAACGGTGGAGCCTTGTTTAACTGTAATTGTTGTATTTTCAGTTGCGTAGACGTGAAGATTTTGAGGATTTGCTCTTGTGGCATTAAAGCTAAATGACTTTCCGGCCCAACTTACAGAGTTCCAAACAATATTGGCCTTAGATCCATCTGCTCCACTTCCTAAAATGCCTGCTGCATAAATGGGCCGATCTGCATCTAAGACATCGAACTGTGCTGTTGTAATAGTCACTTTAACCCCCTTACTTAAAGGAGAACCAGCAATGGCAACACCATTTAAAGTTACATTTGTATTATCATACATGGCAACGATGGAAGTACTAGTTGCACCACCAACATTCATAACGGCGTAAGGAGAACTAAATAATGGATCATCTGGTTGAGTTGTTCCCTCTGCAATTGATGACCAATCAGAATAATTAACACTATCGTACAATACTCTTACTCTGAATTCATAAGTTGTACTTGCTGCAAGAGAAGTTACTGTCGTATATAAATTCGTACTTGTACCATCACTAAAGCTAAGCCAAGTTGAGCTACCAGAAGAGCGATACTCAATTTCATAATCATTAATGGTGAACCCACCTGGGTCATTAAGTGTCCAGTTTAAATCGATAGTAGAGCTAAGTGAGGTTGGAGATGATAATGAAGATATACTTGGGGTAGAAGTATTCTTTGTAACAGAAACTGTAACTTGAGTGGCCGTGCTATGATCAATTGTTATGGTTACAGATCCATCAACAAGGCTAGAAACATCAATTTGACCAGAGCTCCAAGCATTAGAAGTACAAGAAACGCTTGTTGTTATTCCCCCAATATCAATGTTAACATTAGTACCATTATCAGAGCAACTTCCAGAAAGTAGATAAACGGACTCATTACTTAAACTTATATTTGAAGGAGTTGCCAACGTAACAATTGAACTTAATGTATCTTTTGTAACAGTTGTATTGGCCTGAGTTGCTGTACTGTGATCTGCTGTAACAGTTAAAGAGCCTTCTGGTAATGATGAAACATCTAGTATTCCAGTTGTCCATGTACCACCAGAACAATTAGATTGAATATTCATAACATCAATATATATATCAACAAGTACTCCATTATCAGTACACGTCCCTGTTAAGCTATAATCTGTTTCATTTGCAGATGTGATTGTATCTGGTGTGTCAATTGTAACAAGTGAAGTCGCTGTGTCTTTTACAATACTCAAACTGGCAGTGATTGCAGCAGTTCCATAGATATCAGAATGGTCAGCAGTAATAGTAAAACTAGCATTGTCAGCATGGGAAGTGAGATCTAAAACTCCACTAAACCAAGCAGAGGCATTACAAACAACAGTGACTGGAGTTGAATCAATAACTAGTTCTACATTTTGTCCATCTTCACTACAAGTACCAGTAAGTGTGTAGTTACTTACATTAGCAGCAGTAATATTGGACGGATTGTCAATGGTGACAGACGCTGTAGAAGTAAGAATTAAAACATTAGAAGTATTTATACTCGCTAAAACGAGATCAATTGAAGTTAAAACACCACTCTCAATAAAAGTAATACTACCACCATTAAGATCAATTGTTGTTGCTAATTGAATTCCATCGCTGTCATTATCTCCTGATAACACAGTATAATTAAACGTAAGTTCTTTTGATTGGTCTCCGCTAACATATGTAAAATACTTAGTAACTCCTCCAAGATCAAAACTTATACGAGGGCTACCTGTAACTGTCAGCACTGTTGGAAAACTTAAAGTTATTGATACAGTATCACCAGTGGTATATATTTGAGCTGTGACACTATTTATCGATAAAGCATTACCAGCTTCTTGATGATTGGAAAATAAACCAGCTTCTTCTGTACTATCACTAAAATTACAACTTGATAAAAGTGAGACAAAAGTGAGAAATGTTAATATTAGTCTAATAAAATTCATTGCCTAAGCCTTATCGGTTAATTCCTGGCTATTATAAAACAAGTAGGTGTATAAGTTTTAAGAAAATATTAATTTTTATTGTAGTTTTAGGTATTTACAAGGGGGGCACTTAAGTCTTTATAAAGTTGTATAAAGCGTATTGTCCAAAAATATTGGCAAAGGTATATAATAATTAAATAATCAGGATAAGGGCAATATATGAAATTACATTACTTAGAAAACTCTCAGGCGATAAGGATTGTGTGGCTACTTGAGGAACTTGAGCTCGATTATGAAGTGATAGTCTATAAAAGAGATTCGTTTACGAAACTAGCACCTCAAAATTATAAGAAATTGCACCCAGTTGGAACATCTCCGATATTAGAGATTGATGGTGTTTGCTTGCCTGAAACAAATGCGATTATCGACTATTTACTTATGAAATACCCAAATAAGTTAAAGCCTAAGG
>CAYFHZ010000270.1:0-5094 GCA_964342535.1 uncultured Bacteriovoracaceae bacterium
TCAAAGTAATATTTTAAATGAAATAAAATGCCCGCTCTACTACTTAGAATTTAAAACTGATTTTTTTAGCAAAATTGATTTCTCTAAAAACTTTCAAACAGCAACTTCAATTGCTGATATTAATCACTTAAATACTGTTCTCACCAAAAAAGAACCATCCATTTTACTTATTTATTATAATTCTTCGCCTAAACTATCTAATCAAGTCATATTACAAATAAAAGAAAAGTTTCCAGAAATAAAAATTATAATCATTGCAAAAAATTTATCAACTGAGAAAGCAAAACTTCACGCTCAATCAAAATACGCTGCTCATGAATATATTAGCTATCCATTTTTAACAGAAAACTTAGAACAAAAAATTAATATTTTAAAAAAGATAATGATACCTGAGTAATAAATGGCCAAAAGAATGGCCATTTATTACTGGGAGGCCTATCAGGGGTTATAAAGCAACAAAAACACCCTGATAGGTACTTCATAAATATAACCTCATTTCAAATATAAATAAAGCCATGTCACATCGCAATATGTGTAAAACTCCAATTTTTCAACCCCTTAGTTCGTAGCAGAATTATTGCCTAAACTAATTTTTTTTTGAATAATTATAAATGAGAGTCATTAATTAAATAATATATATTTACGACATGGAAGAGAGAAATATGAAGATATTTATTTTAATTCTACTTACATTAACTACAACAAAATCCTTTCCCAGCCCACCATGGCAAGTGGATTCAAGTCTTCCAGGCCAAGTCCTTTGTGAAACACATAATAATCGAGAAATATGTTTGGCCAACGGACAGAACAAAAATGTCTATAATTTGGGTGAAAATGAACTACAACATGCTTTAGAAGAAGGTGCGAAGTTTGCTTTAAACTATCCCGTAGAAGTAACAAGGTTAAGATTACCTGTCGAATCTATGGAAAAATATTTTAGTGAAGATACAGATAACCCACTTAGGAAATTATTTTTTAAAATTGGTAAACAAATATCTCAGTTTAATAGCTTTAAGGATATATTTAAGTGGTTAGGCTTACACGAATATCCAAAATTTGTAGAAGAATTTGGCCCTAACCTTATTCCTGACATGCCTAATATTCAAGACAAATACTCTATGGGTGCCTCAATAATTAGAAATGCACATGGTGAAGAAAGTATGTCATTTAGCTGTGCTACTTGCCATAGTGAAAATTTATTTGGAACTAAAGTAATGGGATTAACAAATAGATTTCCAAGGGCCAATGAGGCATTTCTACTTGGAAAAAAAGTTTTACAAAGCACCCCCGAATTTTTATATAAATTAGTTTTAAATCCATCAAATCACGATTTATCTATTTTTAACGAATCTAAATCGGCCATGGGTTTTGTCGGTGTTGTAAAGCCTCAAACCTTAGGACTAGATACAAGCCTACCTCAAGTTGCAATATCATTACATAAGAGACAAAAAGATGAATATGCAACTCTTAAGCATCCACGAAGAAGAGCTGCTCATCCCCTCGAAAAAAGACCAGCAGACTCTAAGCCCGCAGTCTGGTGGAACTTAAAATACAAAACAAAATGGTTAAGTGATGGATCGATCGTATCAGGAAATCCTATTCATACAAATTTTTTATGGAATGAGATTGGAAGAGGTGTAGACTTAAAACAACTAGAACTCTGGCTGACAAAAAATAAACAAAAAGTAAAAGATTTGACTTCATATGTTTTCTATACAGAAGCGCCAAAATTTAATGAGTTCTTTCCAAATAAGATAAATATCGTTAATGCTAAAAGAGGACAAAAACTTTTTCAAAGAAACTGTTCAAGCTGTCATGGGAAATATGAGAAGAACTGGGATCACTTTAACTCAGATGAAATGAGCTATAGTAAATTAATAGAAACAAATCAAGTTTGGTATCATGCTAAAACAAAAACTATAAATGTTGGTACTGACCCTTACCGCTTCCAAGGTATGAGATACTTTTACAAGGACTTAAATCGCTTAAAAATTTCAAAATCAATAGGAACAGTTGTAAAACCTCAGGATGGTTACATCCCTCCTCCACTCGTTGGTATTTGGTCACGATGGCCATATTTTCACAATAACTCCGTTCCTAGTCTATATCAGGTGCTAACCCCAGAGGAAAAAAGAATGAAGTCATATATTGCTGTTTCAGCAGAAGATAAGGAGTTAGATTTTGATATTGCTACAAATGGATACCCTGAACAAGAAAAAGTAAGAGAACCTTTTAGAAGTAATAAAGATTATCATTTTGATACAACGAAACCAGGAATGTCTAATATGGGTCATAGTTTCATGCTCAAAAATAAAGATGGTTCAGAGAAGTTTTCACATCAAGATAAATTAGATCTCATTCAGTTTTTACAAACTCTATAAATTCTCCATCATGAAAAACTTTATAGTTAAAAACAGGAACTTGACTACGTGTAAAGAAAATCAAATTAAGGTTTTCTGTTTTTGGGTTAATACTTTTTAAAAGCTCAATATCGTAAGTCGTTTTTGCTAGGATAGGATATTGCTTAGATTTATTTGAGTGAAAAAACATAGTAACTTTATCTATAGAAATTTCATTTAATTTTGTAAGTTCTGCATTTAATTGAGAGAAATAATAATAAAAAAGACTTGGTCTAAGTTCGGCCATAGAAATATTATAAAGTAAGTCCGATTTTAGAAATTTATTCTTATCAACCTCAGGAAGCTGTTTTGTCATAAAGCGAATTAGTGTCGACTTTTCTATATTATTATAGTGATAATCTTTAGGTAACAATTTAAAATGATTTAAAGAAGTATCAAAGTCAAGTCCTACAAATAAAGTACCATCTTTTTGAACAACCCGAGGTTCTTTTTGGTTAAAGTCTTCTATTAACTTATTACATATATGCTTCAGTGATTCATTTGAACAATTTTGAGTAAGATCTAAGTTTATTAACTTCTCTACGACTTTTCTTTCAGAAATTGTCTTAAACTTGTCCTTATCAAAAGGTGCAATATGTGAAGCTAATCGTGCTTGATAGAAGGATTCAATTCCCTCTGTCAATTCGTACTTCATGAATTGTTTTGTTTTTTCCAAGGAGTAATTATACTCTTTAAGTACTTTATTTAAAGTAACAATATCTTTTAAATAAATAAAATCTTCTATTAAAATTTCATTTTTGATCTGAGTAAAATCAAAAAATAGAATATTCTTAAGAGGTAGCTTTAAAATGCCACTAAGGTCCGAGCTAAATAATTTTAAATACAGACCATTGACGTATTTGTAATTTTTAGCATTAAACTTATATAGTTGGGTTGTTGGACGGTATCCATTACCTTTAAATGTTTCAAAATCAAAATAGGACGAGTAGGTGGTTTCTATAATCTTAGCAAGATCACTATCATCAAGACGAAAATTATCTAATTCTCTATTTATAGACTTTTCTAAAACGACCTGATTAATTCCAATAACAAGTGTATTATTAAATAAAATAGCTCCATTATGTGATTGATTTGAGTCTTTAAATAATTTAAGGCAAACTTTTTCTTTTAAGTCTCCAGAACATTTATCAATAGAGAAATACTGACTAAAGTATGAATGATACTCCCCCATTTCTTTCTTATGCAAGGACTTCAAGCTGACATGGTATATTTCTTTTGTCTTAGGAGATAAGTTTGCACTTTTTTCAAAGTTTTTCTTATAGTATTTTGTATAATAGACAAAACCAGTCCCAATAATGGCCAAACAAAAGAAAAGAAATAATCCTGTTAGAGTATGCTCTTTAGTTTTTTTTACACGATTTGGTCTTAGTCGTTTTTTATCTATATTATTCTTACGATTAATTTGAGATTTTGGTTGAGTAACATTTAGCGAACTCGTTTCTTTTTGTTCTTCACTTTTTGTTTGTTCAAATTCTAAATGAGAACCGATTTGTGTCTTTTTACTTACCTTATTACTTTTTGCATATACTTGATCTATTTTTGCTAATAACTCATCGTCACTTAAACCATCGAATTCATTTTCCTCATCTTCAACTGAAGGCGTATAATTTTCAGATAAAGAGATATGGAATTCACCAATTTTAATTTGAGCATTTAAGGAGAGTTCATAAATATGATTAGGAGCAACGACTTGGCCATCAATTCTAGAAATTTCTGTACTATCCAAATGTTTATAGAAATATTTATCTTCTTTTGTGTAAATTTCAGAATGAAACTCTCCAATATAGCTCCCCATCAAGACAAGATTATTTGAAGAATCTTGTCCAATTCTAAGCTTGGTACTATTAAGTTCAGTAAAATTTTCTGAAAGAGGACCTTTAACAATTAAAAACATGTCATTATTTTAATATAAAAACAAATAATTAAAAGCAAAGTTTATTATTACCTACTGTAGTATAATAATCAGATTTACTCTATTGGATGTAATTATTGAATATAGCACTTCGATTTATAAACGATTCCTGACTTCATACGTAGTTTTGATGAAAAGTTTTTCGGATAATTTGCCAAAATATTTAAATATGAAATCTCGTTATTTTTATCAACAAACTGAAATTGAAGAACATCTTCAGCAACAAGAATAGTTCCAGCTTCCCAAACTTTTAAAGAACCAGTTTTTGATAGAACTCCAGAACTTAATGTCGGGTTGTTTCCTCTGTTTTTTAAAGTGTAACTTAAATCTGATACCGTTGATATTCCATCATTTGCAACAGTGATTGTTCCATTTAAACTAAACTCATACTCATAATTTACATCAACTTTCTCACAAACAAGATTGAAAACTTCTATTGAATACGCTTGAGAACTCATTGATATTAAAGCTAAAATAAAATATTTCATAAACTACTCCCCTGATGCTATGGCAAGATAGTTATAAGGGGATTCATAGACAAGACAATACGCATTATTACTCTATAATTTTTACAAAAAAAAAGGTCTTCTTTGAAGACCTTATTATATAAAGTATATCTAAGTATCTTAATAAATGACAAAATCCTCGCCTTCGGGTCTCCAATGAAAAATCCCATTCACATTTTTTACCGCTTCTTTGCCTGCTATTATAACTCTCAACGTAAGTGTATAAGTAGTAGAACCTAAAACTTCAACATCATAA
>CAYFHZ010000271.1:0-5087 GCA_964342535.1 uncultured Bacteriovoracaceae bacterium
TTCGTTTTTTTTGTCCAAACTCCAAAGTTCCAGTACTGGCACTAAATTTAGTACCGCATGTCTTGCATTTGAAGCGCTGAATTTTTCTTGAATCATTCGCTCGAAAGTAGAATCCATCTTTATAATAATGGGGAGATTTACATGGATTTTTAGGGCAGTTTCTTTTCATGCAGTTTTAAATGCAATAAGGTGGATAATTTAAATTAGTAAAGCATTGAAACTACGAGTGTCTGACCTTAAGGTTGAAATAGAATGGGCGGTTTGCTTCCCCAGTCAGGTCAGTCGGTTAGAAGTGCTTTCTAAAAAAATATTTAAGCTGATGAAGATTAAGAATTTGGGCTGAAGACTTTTTCATTTTGGCCTTATGGTAATAATTTTTATATCCCTGAATTTTTATGAAACCAAAAAGTTGACGCATCAGAATGCCACCTTTTACATCTGTAACAGATACAATATAATCGACACCTATCTGCTTATAACAATAATAAACAGTAAATAAAAACAAGCGGTAAATAAATATGAGACCTACCCCGCCAACTCTCATCGATCGCTAAAGATGTTAATTCAGAGATCCTTTTTCCTGTTTTTCTGACTCCTTCAATGGTAACAAAATCATCAATAGGTTGCCTCAGACCAGCATCTAATACTTGAGAAACTGTCCCTATAACTTTCCCCGCGTACATAGCAATAAAGATTGTTGTAGAAGGAAGTAAGAAGTACTTATTAAGATTAATATCACTGTCTTTAGTAACGTCAAGGTTTGTTTCTTCATAACTTTTTTTACTAATTTAAAAGCCTCTTCCTTCTCTTGAATAGACTCAGCGACTTTGTATACAACCTCACTATACTTTCCAATAGGTAATTCTATTTTTATAAATTTTCTCATTAAAAAACCTTGAATTTTTTCAGGTAAATACTTCATTAGCATTTTCATAACAACCTCCACGATTCTTAACTAACATGAACTAACTCGGAGTTAATGAGTCATATATCTTTAAAAAAGATCATATTTATCGTTTTTTGAAATAAAAGATGCAAAAAGAAACAATTATGAATGCTTTAGAATTTTATTTTTTAAGTTCTTTTACTTGAAAAAGAACAGGTAAATATTTTTGAAAAATACTATTTAATGCTGGGTTTGAACTATCAGGTGCTGTAATTGAAACAGACCCTGCTACTTCAGAGTTATCATCGTTATAGTCACCACAATTCACATTATCTTCATTCATAAAATAAGCAGTCGCAACTCCATCTTTGACTTGAAAACAATTAGATAGTTTTCGATCTTGATATGTCATATTGACTTCATCTTCATAAACATCAGTAAAATAATACTGATCATTTCCACGGTTTTTAAAGTTATAAAGAACTGCATCATCCCCTGCTAATTTAACTTCATGATTTTTGCCATTATTTTCATATGAAAATGTTGTTTTATCAGCAGTTTTTCTTAAAAGATCAACAGTATCTTCTAACTCTGATGGAATCATCAATCCTTTAATGGAGTTAACGGGACTATGGAAAATCCCTGGTTCCAAGTAGTTTTCTATTCTTTTAGAATTTGAAATGATATAGACATCATCTCCAACAACCTTGCTGAATGGAATATTTTTATGTCCCTTGCTTCCTACTCCTGAACCTCGACTAGGAATGAGCTTTTTCATTTCTTCTCTATCCACAAATTTTACTTTTCTTCCCCCGATCTGAAAATTATTGCTATAAATGACACTGAGGAATGCATCTTCCATACATGAAGTTTTTTGATCCCCATTCAAACCTTTACAATCAGATGGTTTCTTTGGACTAAAGTCCGTTGGTACAGTCTGAGAGAAGTCTAAGTTTGTTATGTTTTCTAATAAAGGAATACTTATCTTTATATCAACTCCTTCAAAGTCAAATGGAGCTTCTCCTAATCCAAGAAATTGAGTAGTATCTTCAGTAAAGATGAGTCTCCTACCTTTTAACCCTTCTACTCCATAGTTTGCAGTTAGAAATTTTAAATACTGCTTTAACCCTATTTGCTCTTTAGAATTGAGAACATTAAGATCCAGGTCAATAATAACTCCATTTTTCTTTAACTGCTGCATCATTTCTGCTAGTTCTGAATCAACTTCATCTTCTGAAGGTTTCTTTCTTTTCATTGAGTAATCAACCTCTTCCACATTCGAATCATCAAGAGGATTATTAAACCTCTTCACAATTAAAACACCATCTGAAGTTAGCTCATTCTTAACATTGTTATTCCATGACCTTTGAATCCTAACACTTTTAATTTTTCCTTTCTTTTGTTCAAGAAATGGAAGCAAATCTTTACTTAACCATTCTTTATATTCTTTCGCTTTCTCTACCGATGAAAGATCAAGGTCAATATATGAAATAGGTGTGTTTTTCTTTATTTCTTCTTCTGTCTCTAAAATGCTTTCTCTTAAATCAGATACTTCTGGTGGGTACTGATAAAGTTGAAAATGATAATAATCATCTCCATTATCATCTTGCATTTTTCGAAGTCCCACAAGGTTTCCATCTTCTAGACGATAGTACTCTCCTGGCCGAAGGGAACTTATATTTCTAATATCAATAAAGGCCAAAGAAGGAATTAAATTTGTTACAGACATATTACAAGATGTTCCATATAACTCAGGACAATCATCTTGAGAATAGTACTCTCCTCCTCCTTGTCCAATACAAACACCTTGCTTATCCTTTAATCCATTTTTTTTCTGGGAGAAATATCCTGCACAAAGTCCGGGTCCTGTTAAACTTGTAATTTGTGCTCCAAGGGTAAGACCTTTTTCATCTCCAATGTCATAAGTTGCTTTAAAAGAAGAGTTCAAACCATAATTAGCATATAAATCAATATCATCATTTACCTTCATATGCCCATTTACTCTTAGAGCAAAGTCCCCTCCTGGTGCTAACGATGAGTTTAGTTGCAACGTTAGGTCCCCATTTTCCCCCATCGATGTACCAACTACATTTTTCAATCCAAGACTTGAAAATTGTCGGGTTAGTTCAGGGTAACTATAGTTTAAATTCTCTAGAAGTAAATTTCGACCGCTAATCTCAGCAAGTGAAAAATAGACTTGTGAGTATCCATCGATATTTTTATCTTTTAAGTATTTTTGAACTGACTCTTTCGTTTCTTCAGAAAGAAACATCGTACTCATTATATTGTTCAGACTAATATCAGATCCACCGTAAACACTTAAGACATTTCCAATAAGAGTTGCCGAAAATGCTGCTCCTAAATGTGGTCCTTTAAAATTTAAATACGCCCCAGCCCCTACTCCTGCGAGATTGAATGTGGTGTAAGGGTTAAAAAATTTATTATCTTTGATTTCAAACCGTTGATCGCTAATAATTTTAAAGTTTTGTTTATCATCATTTGAAAACACTACAAATTCAACTTTATCATCAACCACACAAGAGATATTTCTCGCGTATTTCGATAGTGATGAATTTGAAAATTGAATTTGTTCTTTTGTTCTAAAAATCTCGCTAACTATTTCTGGAGAAAAAGACATATAGCAATTTTTATTATCAATTTTTGCTTCAAAAATAATTGCAGGAAATAACCCTGCTCCTTTCGATTCCTCGTCACTAGGACAATTATAAAACATATTAGAAATTTTAGCTCTTTCATCCCAAAGCTTAAGCACTGGATCTAACTCGGCAGTTTCTCCACATTGAATATTTTTAATATCCTTATCTTGAAAGTAGCTACTTAAAGAGTTAGTACCGGTATCCAATAAGCCTATTTTAAGAAATACTGCCCACTCTGAGCTGGATTCAGTTGATGATGTTTGAGTTTTTTCATGACAACCATTTTGCTGTAGAAGTTTATCTAAACCTTTTTCAGCTGTTGATACTTGGTGTAAATCTTCCAGCCCTTCCGTAATTTTTTGTCCATAACTATTTTCCAACTCCTCAGAAAATGCATTAAAACTAGCAATCACTAGAAAAAATAGGCATATAAAACGCATACAAACTCCCTTAGCGTTTTATATCGGATCATTTAATGATTATTATTAGACATTTCTTGAGTAAAAGATTCTACTACCTGTATTATCAACACCTTACAAGAATATATCTGAAAATGGAAACTTTAGAACCTGAAATCCTAAATAAGAATTCCAGCTATACATGCAGTCATAAAACAAGCAATAGTACCACCTATAAGTGACCTTACTCCAAGTTTTGCGAGGTCATGTCGTCTTGATGGAGCAAGTCCACCAATACCCCCTAACTGAATAGCGATTGAAGAAAAATTTGCAAAACCACATAGAGCATATGTTGTTACAGTAATAGCTCTTTGACTAATGGCCCCAGACTGAATCGCAGCCTGTAAATCCATATAAGCAACAAATTCATTAATCACGGTTTTTTTACCAAGCATTATTCCAACTTGCAGACAGTCATCCCAAGGAACACCTATAAGAAAAGCAAATGGAGCAAAAACATATCCAATTATAAATTCAAAACTTAATTGAGGAACTCCGATTACTCCTCCAAACCAACTTAAAATACCATTTAATAAAGCTATCAAAGCAATAAAAGCTAAAAGCATTGCACCAACATTTAAAGCAAGGTATAACCCTTCAGATGCTCCAGATGCAGCAGCATCAATGACGTTAGCATTTGTTTTAGGTAAATCAACTTTAACAACTCCTTCAGTTTGAGACTCCTCAGTTTCAGGCACCATTAATTTGGCACAAACAAGAGCTGCCGGAGCAGACATCACTGAGGCGGCAAGTAAATGTCCGGCATCTACTCCCATTCCTACATAAGCTGCAAGAACTCCACCTGCAACTGTGGCCATCCCACCAGTCATCAGGGCCATGAGCTCAGAGCTTGTCATTTTTTCTACGAATGGTTTTACAACGAGAGGTGCTTCTGTTTGTCCTACAAATATATTAGCAGCTGCAGATAATGACTCTGCTCCACTAGTCCCCATAACTTTCATCATTATTTTAGCAGTCCATTCTACGATTTTTTGCATAACCCCTATATGATAAAGGACACTCATAAGTGAGCTCATAAAGATAATTGTCGGTAGAACCATAAAGGCAAAAATAAAACCTGATTTA